>JAAZLV010000122.1 GCA_012799155.1 Bacteroidales bacterium
CGGTCCTCTTTGGCAGCAGTACCCACGAAGAGAGGGTTGCGGTCGATTTCGTCATAAAGCATTGCAGCTTTTTCTTTGTTGAGCTTCTGCATCGCTTCCACACCTCCCTGCTCCTTCACCCACTTGAGGGTCTCGTGCATCACAAAGATGGGGAAGACGGGCGGTGTGTTGAACATGGAGCGATTCTTCTCCACATCGCCTATGTGTGTGCGATAGTCCACCATTGTCTGCAACGGGCGATCCAGCTTACCGAGGATATCCTCACGTACGATGACGAAGGCAACACCCGCGGGTCCGACGTTCTTCTGGGCACCTCCATAGATGATTCCATATTTGGAGACATCCACCGGACGGCTCATGATGTCGGACGACATGTCTGCCACCAGGGTGACCGGACTGTCAATGTCTTTGTGTAGCTCCGTTCCGTAGATGGTATTGTTGGTGGTAATATGAAAATAGTCGGCATCAGCCGGGATGCTGTAACCTTTCGGAATATAGGAGTAGTTCTTGTCTTCTGAAGAAGCAACAACTTCAACAGCACCGTAGAACTTAGCCTCCTTGATTGCCTTTTTAGCCCATACACCGGTCTGCAGATAGGCTGCTTTGGTATTCAGCAGGTTGGCAGGCACGTTGAGGAATTGCATGCTGGCACCTCCACCCAGAAAAAGCACCCGATAGTTGTCGGGGATATGCAACAGCTCTTTCCAGAGGTCGGCGGTCTCTTTCATGATGCGCTCCCAGCCGGGGGTACGGTGTGAGATCTCCAGAAGTCCGATACCGGTGTTGTCGAAATCACGGATCGCGTCAATGGCTGACTCTACGGCCGGTCTGGGCAGTACGCAGGGACCGGCGTTAAAATTGTACTTCTTCATACGATTAACCTTTTTATGTTTTGTTGTTCACTCTGTATTGTTCGTCACCCTTGCGAAAATAAGAGACAATCTGACCAGCGGCAGCAAGCCCTGCATTGATATTTGCCTCTGCAGTCTGGGCACCCATCTTTTTTGGTGTTGAGAAATAGCGTTTCGGAAAACGTGCCTGAAACTCCTCGTGACTGTCGGGCATCACGTCGGTGATGTACTTGAAGCGGGGACGCTCCTCCATGATGCGCATCAGATCATCCTCTACCAACAACTCCTTGCGGGCTGTATTGATCAAGACCCCGTCGAGCGGCATCAATGAGAGCAGCTCATAGCCCACACAGTTGCGTGTTTCTTCAAGCAATGGCATGTGAAGGGAGAGAAAATCACTGTTCATAAACAGCTCTCTGTTGCTGTAAACAGTGTACACGCCATATTCACCCTCTTTTCGCAGATCATCGTGCGTGAGCGTCGGTGAATAGGCGTTGACGGTCATGTTGAAACCTCGGGCAATCCTGGCAACCATCTTCGCTACGTTACCAAAGGCATAGAGACCGAGCCGCTTGTTGAACAGTTCACGACCTACACTCCCGTCAAATTGGTTTCGCTGCATATAAATCATCATCCCAAAGACTAGCTCTGCTACGGCATTGGCATTCTGACCGGGTGTGTTCATCACACATACATCACGATTGGTAGCTGTTTCCAGATCTACATTGTCATAACCGGAACCGGCTCGTACCACTACCTTCAGGTTGGGAGCTGCTTCCAGCACTTCTCGATCAACGATGTCACTTCTAATTATCAGCGCATTGGCATCTCTTACAGCATCAAGTAACAGTGATTTGTCGGTGTAGCTCTCCAGCTTTTCGAACAGATATCCTGCAGATTCTATGATTTGCTGAATCTCCTCCACTGCCTTTGTTGCAAATGGCTTCCCTGTCGCTAATAGTACCTTCATAGTTTGATTTTGCCAGTGTAAATAGCACTCCTGAAAATGAAACCACAAAATTACAAACTTATCTCAAACTGAGCACGAAATTGGAATAAAAAAACGTCTCTCGTTGTCCATTCGCAATTGCTAAAAGTTATTTGTGCGATAAATCGAATCATCGTATCTTTGCGCTGCAACATCCTTTGAACAGAATGAACAGCTCCTTTCCCTCAGCGCTTCTGGAAAATGCAGTAAACGAATTGGCACGTTTACCGGGCATCGGAAGAAAGACAGCCCTCCGTCTGGCACTCCACCTCCTCCGTCAGGATGAGGAGAAGGTGACCCATTTTGCGGAGTCGATACTTAAAATGCGAAGAGAGATCACCTATTGTTCCGTCTGTCACAACATCTCGGATCGCCCCGTATGCAGCATCTGTGCGGACACCACTCGCGACCACTCACTGATTTGTGTGGTGGAAAATGTAAAGGAGGTGATGGCCATTGAAAAAACAATGCAATTCAGGGGGGTCTATCATGTGCTGGGAGGCATCATCTCACCCATCGACGGCATCGGACCCTCAGACCTGGAAATCGTGAGCCTTGAGGAAAGGGTGAAAAAGGGTGAGATTCGTGAAGTAATACTGGCCCTGAGTGCAACCATGGAGGGCGATACCACCAATTTCTATATCTTTCGGCGACTACAGGCATCGCACGTGAAGGTAAGCATCATCGCACGTGGGGTCTCCATAGGTGATGAGATTGAATATGCCGACGAAGTGACCTTGGGCCGTTCCATTCTGAACCGCACCCCATTCGACGAATCTTATAAATTGATGAGCAAATGAGCCAGACAAACCTTTTGACTGCTACGATTCGACAGCTGCAACTACATTACTGGATCATTTTCTCCTCCTTGGGGTTGTTTCTTTTGTTGATACTGTTTCAACTGATACCCTACTGGCAGGAGAGCAGACCGGTGAGCATCATCCTCGAGCGCTATCTCATTGTCATCACACTCATTGCCATACCGCTTGCCCTGAAGATGTTTGCAAACAAACTCAAAAAGAGTCCCCTTCCATTGACAAGCGGGGAGGCTCGGAATCTTTATAAAAAAGCCTCTCTGCTGCGAATTTACATTCTCTCTGCAGTGACGATCATTCACATAGTGCTGTTCGGCATCTCCCGAAACATGAATTTCTTTTGGTTCGCAATCCTGCTTTTCATTGTCTTTTTATTTTGCCGGCCTTCCTATCAGGAATTGGAAAACCTTTTGGAAACGCCTGCTGGCAGTGACACCGGACACCTGGACAACGAAGATAACATCGCCGATGATACCTCTGCTGGAGAATAAGACGATTCGCCTCAGGGCTACCGAGCCGGAAGACCTGGAGCTGCTCTACCGCTGGGAGAATGACACCCGACAGTGGCACCTTGGCAATGCCAACGCTCCCTTCTCGCGTTTCACCCTCAAGCAATACCTTGCCGAATCGAACCAGGACATCTACAGCGACCGCCAGCTGCGACTGATGATCACCCTCAGGGAGCAGGAGAAAACAATCGGAGCGGCCGATCTATATGACTTCGATCCGTTTCACCTGAGAGCGGCCGTGGGCATCCTGGTCGATGCCCCCGAACGTGAGAAGGGTTTCGGATCGCAGGCACTGCAACTATTGGAGGAGTATGCATTTCGATTCCTCCAACTAAGACAGCTCTATGCTTTTGTTCCCGTCACCAACCGGGCAAGTGTTCACCTCTTTGAAAAAGGGGGGTATGAAGTGGCCGGCACGCTGAGGGAGTGGGTTCGCCAGGATGAGCTTTTTACCGATGTGTTGCTGATGCAGCGGATCAACCCTGAATCGCAACATTGCCCTGTTCCATAAATCGTTACAATCAATCTATTGTATGCAGGAAGATATCAAGAAAGCGTGTGAGGTGATGCAAAACGGAGGGATCATCCTCTACCCCACCGACACGATCTGGGGCATCGGTTGTGATGCCACCAACGACGAGGCAGTGAAAAAAATATTTGCACTCAAACAACGTGATGACAACAAGTCGATGCTGGTGCTGCTCGACAACCCCGTGAAGTTGCAGAACTATGTGACCGATCTGCCGGAGATCGCATGGGATCTGATTGAACTGACCGACAAACCCCTCACCATCATCTACGAGGGAGCACGCAATCTGGCACCCTCTCTCATCGCAGCAGACGGCTCCATCGGCATTCGCATCACCGATGAACTTTTCTCGCGAGAGCTATGCAAGCGCTTCCGCAAGCCTATCGTCTCCACCTCGGCCAACATTAGCGGCAACCTTACCCCATCGATCTTCTCCCAGATTAGAAAGGAGATCAAAGTGGGGGTTGACTATGTGGTTTCCTACCGCCGGAAGGATCAGACAAAGACGAAAACATCTTCCATCATCCGGCTGGGACGAAACGGTACCATTCAGATTATCCGCAAGTAAGGAAAATTGTTATCTTTGCACCAGGAACCTGAACAGTTGCAGCCGATGCAGATCAAAACAATCTTCAATCAATTCTTGTCGTGGCGCGACTCCCATATCAAGGAGCGCCACTTCCTGCTGTTCGTCAGTTTCCTGGTGGGGATCACTACTGCCCTGGCTGCCTGGCTGCTGAAAAGCTCCATCCACTTCTTCCAGGTCTTCCTCACCGAGAACTTCAGCAGGGAGAACCTCAACTTCTCCTACCTGCTCTTCCCCATCGTGGGCATCCTCATAGCAGGACTCTATGTGAAATATGTGGTGAAGGATGATATCAGCCACGGGGTCACCAAGATCCTGTTTTCCATCTCGCAGCGTAAGAGCCGCATCAAACCACACAACATCTACACCTCACTGGCAGCAAGCTCCTTCACCATCGGATTCGGTGGATCGGTGGGTGCAGAGGCTCCCATCGTGCTCACCGGCTCAGCCATCGGATCCAACCTGGGACGCCTCTTCCGACTGGAACAACACAGCCTGATGATCCTGCTGGGGTGTGGTGCCGCCGGTGCCATCGCAGGCATCTTCAAGGCTCCCATTGCCGGCATCCTGTTTGTCATCGAAGTGTTGCTGCTCGACCTCACCATGTCTTCCATCATGCCGTTGCTGGTCACCGCCGTCACGGCCACCACTGTCTCCTACCTGCTCAACGGCATGGATGCCATGTTTGCCTATTCACAGGTGGAGCCTTTCCTGCTGAACCGGATTCCTTATGTGATACTGCTGGGCATCCTCTGCGGATTACTTTCCCTCTACGTGATCCGTGTCATGAGCTGGCTGGAGACCATCTTCCATGCCATGTCGCAATGGAAACGCTTCCTGCTGGGCGGGGTGATACTCAGTGTGCTGATCTTCTTCTTCCCACCGCTCTACGGCGAGGGTTACAACACCATCAATACGCTCCTGGCAACGGGTGACGGCTTTCAAGCACTCACCAATGAGAGCTTCTTCTACAACCTGGAAAGCAGATGGACCATCGTCGTTTTCCTCCTGATGGTGATCCTCTTCAAGGTGTTCGCCACCAGTGCAACCAACGGTGGCGGCGGTACCGGCGGCGTCTTTGCCCCCACACTCTTCCTGGGATGTATTGCCGGATTTGTCTATTCCTACACCTTGAACCAACTGGGATACACGACCTTCCTGCCGCAGGAGAATTTTGCACTGATGGGGATGGCCGGAGTGATGGCGGGCGTGATGCATGCACCCCTCACCGGTACCTTCCTCATTGCAGAACTTACCGGTGGCTATGAGCTGTTCCTACCGCTGATGATCGTGGCGCTGGTTTCTTACGGCACCATCCTGGTGTTCGAGAAACACAGCATCTACGCCATACGTCTCGCCAAGCGGGGCGAGCTGATCACCCACCACAAGGACAAGGCGGTGCTCACCTTCCTGAAGGTGGAGGATCTTCTGGAGACCGACATCCCCACCGTCAAACCCGATTACACCCTGGGGGAGATGGTGAAGGTTGTCTCCACCTGTACCCGTAACATCTTTCCCGTGGTAAATGATGAGGGGAAACTGATGGGCATGGTCCTGATCAACGACATCCGAAACATCATGTTCCGCCCGGAACTTTACGACCGTTTCACGGTGGAGAAGTTCATGGTGGGAGCTCCCGCAAAGGTGGAGATCACCTCCTCCATGGAAGAGGTGATGGCCAGGTTTGAGAATAGTAAGGCATGGAACCTGCCGGTGGTCGACAGCAAGGGAATCTACATGGGAATCCTGTCACAGTCCTCCGTCTTTAACTCCTACCGTGAAGTGTTGGTTGAAAACTATTCAGAAGCAAATGACTGAAAACATGAAACAAATGACAAAAGAATCGTTACGGATCATCTTCATGGGCACTCCCGAGTTTGCGGTGGAATCACTTAAAGCTCTTGTGGAAGGGGGATACAATGTGGGGGGTGTGATCACCATGCCCGACAAGGCTGTGGGCAGGGGTTACAAACTACAGCCCTCGGCTGTGAAACAATATGCCCTCAGCAAAGGATTGAATGTGCTGCAGCCGACAAGCCTCAAAGATCCGCACTTCCTGGATGAGTTGAAGGCTCTTAGAGCCGACCTTCAGATCGTTGTTGCCTTCCGAATGCTGCCCGAGGTGGTGTGGAACATGCCACCGTTGGGCACCTTCAACCTTCATGCCTCCCTCCTGCCCCAATACCGGGGTGCCGCACCCATCAACTGGGCATTGATCAACGGCGAGCAGGAAACAGGTGTCACCACCTTCTTCCTCTCGCATGAGATTGACACCGGTCGCATCATCTTCAGTGAAAAGACATCAATCCTTGATGAGGACAATGCAGGCTCGCTGCACGACAGGCTCATGGCGATGGGCGCAAAGCTGGTGACCAAAACAGTGGATGCCATCGTGGAAGGAAACGTATCAACACTGTCGCAAAGTGAATTGGTTGAGGATAACGAAGTGCTGAAGACCGCACCGAAGATCTTTAGCGAGACCTGCAGGGTGAACTGGGACCGCACCGCAACAGAGGTCTGCAACCTGATAAGGGGACTCTCCCCCTACCCTGCCGCCTGGACGGAATTGACTACCAATGAGGGGGAAGAGCCTTATCGGTTCAAGCTGTTCGCTGCCGAGATTGTTGTAGAAGAGCACTCACTCCCGACAGGCACCATTCGCACAGACAACAAGTCACACCTTGAGGTTGCCGTGGCAAACGGCTTCACACGAATCACAGAGTTGCAGATGCAGGGAAAAAAGAGAATGCTGACCGCCGTTTTTCTGAATGGCTTCTCCTTTCCCGAAGATGCCATCTTCTCATAAGCATCACCACTTGTAGTTGAGACCGAAACTGAGGGTCTGGTTCACCTGCCAGTAGTTCAAATCGGGATCGGCAGGCACGCCGTCATCGTAACGCACATTGACATAGATACGGGTGGAGAATGCATTGCTCAACGACATGTTCAGGCTGTTTTCAAATTCAGACACCACCTTCTCATAACTTGTAAAGTAGGTGAGACGCGAATCCCAGGAGACATAGCGGGTGAAATCATACTTGAGGATAGAGGTGATGGTGGAACCAATGTCCAGCAATGAATTACGGTCTTCAGGTATCCCGTATCGCTTCACATCCACCGCATCGTTCCCCACATACTTGTAGTTGATTGATATCGGTGCCAGGTTTAACTCCCACTTCAGTTTACGGTGGCGTACGCGCTCAGATTTCTTGTCCAGTTCAAACTTCAAACCCACACCGGCATTGACATATAAAGGCGCCAGAAAGGCTGAACGAAGATCGCTCGAATTGGGGTTGAAATTATTGAACAACTGCGACTTGGCTTCCATGTTCATGGAGTAAGACCAGCCCTTCACAAAGGAGTTGAGGCCGAAGTCACCGTAGTAGCGGATCTGGTCGTTACCAATACGATAACTCCTCACCGAGTCATCGGGTGCATTGAACAGTGAAAGTCGCCACTCGAAGGTGTTGTTGAATCGCAGTTTATCTTTCTGATAGTTGGCCTTGATCACCTGATAGCTGTTGAAGTTCAGGTTGTTTGTCCCTCCCTTATGCCAGTTGTTCGAGAAATAATTCTGCGCAAACTGAAAGGAGTGCTCTCCATTATACACCCAGTATTTTCTCGCAATTGTAGCTCCCTCAACACCGGGGGCACTCAGCGAATAGTTTGTTTCGGTCTTGATCAACTCTCGGAATGGATTGAATGTCTCACGCACGATTGCATCCCCGTTCTTTAGTTGTGGGATTGTATCAAAACTAGCCACCGAATAACGAATCCTGTCTGGATAATTGCGGTAGTAGTCGTAACGCACTTCTCGAATAAAATCACTGTGATGCAATGCAGGTGCGAATGTCTTTTCCTGCGGAATCAATAGTCCTTTCCTGGGTTCCTTCTCGGGTGAGTAGAACGAGAGGTTGCGCGGCAAGATATTGCCGGTGAAAATCATCGGTAAAAAAAGGGGATTGTAGAAGAGTGTATCCCTAAAGGTCATGCCATTGAGTGATGCATGCTCTAACGTGAGCTGAGGCAGCATCAGCAAGCCCTGTTCATTGCGCGGAAAGAGGGCATCGAGCGGGTTGACATAAACAACAGTGTCACCTTTGATGATCGCGTGTTGCTGACCCACACCGGCAACAGAAGTTGAATCGGGCATTGAGTGCCGATCCTGTTGTTGCACGATGGTTCGTTTTTCAATCTGGCGACTGATGTCGGTGATATCATGAAACAGATCGGTGGTGTCA
>JAAZLV010000123.1 GCA_012799155.1 Bacteroidales bacterium
ACAACGAGGATGACGCGATCGACTGGACAGAAGGGTGGAATGGCACAGTAACCAACGCTTACGTGAAGCACACCATTGATGGCTTCTCCACAGTAGTGGAAGCAGACGGGGTCAACAACAACCCGAAGATTGTCAATCTTACTGCCGTCAACAGTCATGCCTCGGCTCCCTCCGGAATAGCGCTGCAGTTCAAGAAACAGTCCGGTGCTACAATGACCAATGTCTATCTTGAAGGATACAGCAAGCAGGTGGACATGTCGAACGACGGTCCACTGGAAAACGTTCTGATTGACGGTGCGGTGGCAACACTCGCCGGACCTTACCAGAAGGGCAAACTGGATATCTCATCCTGGGTATGGTTTCAATAATGAGTTTTCTTTTCCATTCATTCATTCTCTCAGAATATCCCGTAGCCATAACAGCACGGGATATTCCCATTATCGACAAAGCAACAATATATGCGAATCAAAACAACCTTTTTTCTGCTCTTTCTCTTTGTGATGTTGACGGCTCAGGATCAGAAGCAATCAGATCCTCTTATCTATTACAGTAACGGCTATTACTATGCCGACAAGGCACAGTCACGATTCTATACAGGCGACTACCGGGAGTTCTACGAAAATGGCACGTTGAAACTGGAGATGCAGATTCGTGACGGCATGCCGGAGGGACCCTATATTGTCTACTTCGAAAACCGCAAGCCGCAAGAGGTGCGTTCCTACAAAGATGGAAAGATGCATGGTTTGTGGAGAAGTTACGACCTCTCAGGACAAATCCTCTCGGAGGCGGAATACAAGAACGGACAGAAGCACGGTACCTGGCGAATCTGGGATGAGCTGGGAAACCTGCGTTACGAGATGAACTACCGGGAGGGTAAAAAAACCGGTCTCTGGCGTATGTGGGATCAAAATGGTGCGTTGCTGGATGAGAAAAGTTATTGATTAGCATCGAGTTGAATCAAAAATGTAACAAAAACTTCATTGATTCGTAACCACTTTATTGGGGACATCAATGTACTTTTGCATCAGTTAAAGAACTTTTAAAAGAATGAATCGTATGAAATCACTGTTGCTGCTTGCATCCTCACTGCTGATATCCCTGTCGGCCATTGCCGGTACCGAGTCGAATGAGGTGAAGAAAGAAAAGGAATCACAGCCGGAAGCCCCGGTTGAAATTGTGCAATCGTTGCAACTGACCGGTTCGGTTGTAGACGAAAAGAACCATGAAGCGCTGGCAGGTGCTGCCATCGTGGTGGATGGAAAAAAATATTATTCTGATCTGGATGGAAATTTTGCCATCAATGGCGTGAAACCAGGCAAATATTCAGTTGTGATTGAGTTGATCTCCTATGAGCCGGCAACCATGGAGGTGAGCCTCTCCGGTAGCCGCGAGTTGAAAATTGGCCTGCAGCAGAAATAATTCCCGCAGATTCACAAGCTGATTAAAATTAAGAGGCTGTCTCAATTGTGAGACAGCCTCTTTTTTTATTGTCTTAAAACTTGAAGAGGGGAGGATGATTGAGGTTTACCCTCTTCTCTCTATCATAGGTTCAGTGTTGCTTGCCGAATCAGTGTCTTGGCATTCACATCCGGTCCCGCCTTGGCATAATTCTCCTTGAAGTTGCGGTGCGCCTTGAGCAGGTTGCCCGACTGCAGGGTGATGATCTTGGACTCATTCACCAGGTTGAGGAAGAGGATGCTGCTGCGGGTGGTGGAACTACCGGCCTTCACTCGTTTAATCTGTCGCTTGTTGAGCTTCTTGTAAAGGTCGAAGATTACATCCCGCATGTTAGTCACAACGGAGAACTGCGTGTAATCGTTCTTTTGGTCCATTTCGTTGTAGCTGTTGAACGCCTCGGTGAGGATTTTGTAAATCATTTCCAGGTCTTCGATCTGCTCCTTCGTGAAGGCTGCATGGTTGTTGTCGATGTAACTAAAGGTAGCTTCCGATACGGCTTTCAGTGACTTGGTGATTTCATATGAGTAATCCACCACTTGCACGTACTCCTGTTCCAGGTCCAGTGCATTCATCTCCATGCTCTCCAGCGTGGGTACCACTTCGTAGGTACGTTTGTCCCTGAATTTCACGTAAAGCTCATTGGCTTCGCTCATCGCTTTCTTCACCCCCTTGCGATCTTCATCCCTCAACCCGTGAAGCACCATTTCGTATATCGAGAGGGTTTTGTCCAGCATCAGTCTTACCTCCTCGTTGCAGGAGGTGACTAGTTCTAGCTCACTTGAGAGCACCTGTTGCTGTTGTTGTTCGCGGCTTTTGCGTTTGGTGTGAATTCTGCCCGACTTGTAAAGCATGAAACCTACCAGCAGGATCATCAACACGATGGCGATCTTACCGCCCCACATCAGGAAGAGACCGATCAGCATGGAGACAGTGAGTGCCACCAATGCAGTCATTAGCCATCCGGCCACCACGGTTAGCACACCGTTGATGCGGTAAACAGCGCTGTCTCGTCCCCAGGCCCTGTCGGCCAACGAGGTACCCATGGCCACCATGAAGGTGACGAAAGTGGTGGAGAGAGGAAGCTTCAAAGAGGTACCCAGTGAGATCAGTAGTGCAGCGATTGTGAGGTTCACCGATGCCCGTATCAGGTCGAAGGAGGCTCCGTTGTCGGTCTCCAGCGGTGTGAATTGACGGTCGATAAACCGTTTCACCGCTGCCGGCATGATCTTGTCGAGCGACTTGCTGACGGTGAGGCTGCCCCGCACCATGGAGCGCGACAGGGGGGAGGAGGAGAAGCGTTCAATTCCTTCCCCCTTGCGGGCCAGGTTCACCTCAGTCTCGGTCACTGAGCGCGATTTCTTGGAGAACCAGAGAGCCAGGATCATGATGACACCGGCACCGATCAACCAGGCGATGTTGACTGCCACAGGTTCGTTCAGTTGGTCCATGTATAGTGTTTCAATATTCCCGCCGGTAACCGCCACTTCACTTGCAATCTTGTAAGAATCAAATCCGGCCATGAAGACACCGATGAAGTTTACAAGGTCGTTGCCGGCAAAGGCCATGGCCAGTGCCGTGGTACCTGTCAGGACAATCACCTTGAGGATGTTTACTCTGAAGAGAAACTGTAGCAATGCCATTAAGAGTGTCGATCCTGCAAAACTGTAGAGAATTGCACTACCCATATGGTTCTCGAGGTAGTAAAGCAACTCAGGTGTTACCAGAACGCTACCTTTCAACCCCTTGAAAATGGCGAAATAGATGATGGCCGTCAGTGCAAGACCTCCCCAGAGGGCACCCAGGTAACGAAATCGCTTGCCATAATTGAAGGAGAAGATTAGTCGCGAGATGTACATGATGATGCTTCCCACAACAAAGGCGATGGCAATGGAGATAAAGATACCAGATATGATTGCAAGTGCCTTGCCGCTATTGATGTAATCACCAAGCTGACCGCCGCTATCGCTGGTCCAGAGGGTGAAGAGTGCCACTGCAATTGCAGAACCCAATAGCTCAAACACCAGTGAGACAGTGGTGGAAGTGGGCAACCCGAAGGTGTTGAAGAGATCGAGCAGGATCACATCTGTTATCATCACTGCCAGGAATAGTGTCATGATGGCCGGGAAGGTGAACTGTTCCGGATAGAAGACACCGCTTCGGGCCACCTCCATCATCCCGCTGGAGAACATCGCTCCAATCATTACACCGAGTGAGGCTACGGTGAGAATCACCCAGAGAGGTGCCACTTTCGAACCGATGCTGGAGTTGAGGAAGTTCACCGCATCGTTGGCTACGCCCACAATTAGGTCGAGTGCGGCCAGTGCGAGTAGTACAATGACAATAATCAGATAAATTGAATCCATAAATTGATGATTTGTTTTTTATTCCACCGTCACCGATTTGGCGAGGTTACGCGGTTGATCCACGTCGCATCCCTTAACCACCGCAATATGATAAGCGAGCAACTGCAAAGGGATCACCGACAACAATGGGGTGAGGCAGGGGAGTGTTGGCGGTACCGCTACCGAGAAGTCGGAGAGTTCGCTCACCACCTTGTCTCCTTCGGTCACCACTGAGATGATCCTTCCCTTGCGGGCTTTGATCTCCTGTATGTTGCTTGTAACCTTCTCGTAGGTATCCGACTGTGTGGCGATGACGATGACCGGCATCTCGTGACTGATAAGGGCGATGGGACCATGCTTCATCTCTGCCGCAGGGTAACCCTCGGCATGGATGTATGAGATCTCTTTCAGCTTCAGTGCACCCTCAAGCGCTACGGGGAAGTTGTAGCCCCTACCCAGGTAGATGCAGTTACCGGCATAGGTAAAGGTTTTGGCATATTGTGCGATCAGATCATTCTTTTTCAGTATTTCCCCCACTTTATCCGGTATCAAATTCAGCTCACGGATCAAGGTGAGGTATTCATCGCGGCTGATAGTTCCCTTCTCCTTGCCGATCAGGATGGCCAACATCGTCAGTACGGTTACCTGCGCAGTGAATGCTTTGGTTGATGCCACGCCGATCTCCGGACCCACATGGGTGTAACAACCCGAGTGGGTGTTTCGGGGAATGGATGAACCCACTACGTTACAGATGCCGAATATAAAGGCACCTTCTTTCTTGGCCAGTTCTACGGCTGCCAGCGTATCGGCGGTCTCACCCGACTGGGAGATGGCAATGACGATGTCATCCTTGTGAATCACCGGCTTGCGGTAGCGGAACTCGGAGGAGTACTCCACCTCCACCGGTATGCGGGCGTACTCCTCGATGGCATACATCCCTATCTGGGCTGCATGCCAGGAGGTGCCGCAGGCGGTGATGATGATGCGGCGGGCATTGAGGAACTTATCCCTGTTGTCGATGAAACCTGCCAGGGTGATGTTATCAGCATCCACGTTCACCCTCCCCCGCATGCAATCGCCCAGGGTATGGGGTTGTTCGAAGATTTCCTTGAGCATGAAGTGGGGATATCCACCTTTTTCGAGCTGATTTAGCGTCATCTCCAACTTCTGAAAACGGGGTGTCTTCTCGATGTTGCCGATTGTCCGTATCTTTAGTGGTGCTCCCCTTTCGATGGTGACGATTTCCTCATCACCGATGTAGGAGACACGGTTGGTATATTCTATAATGGGGGTGGCATCCGACCCAATGAAGTACTCATCTTCACCGATACCGATTACCAGAGGACTTCCCTTCCGGGCAGCCACGATCAGATCAGGGTTGTGTCGATCTAGCACAGCAATGGCATATGCACCCACAACCTGATTGAGTGCCAGTTGAACCGCTGTAGAGAGATCGGTGCCATTGCTCTTCTTCATGAATTCGATCAGCTGCACCAATACTTCGGTGTCGGTTTCACTCTGGAACGTATATCCTTCACTGATCAATCCCTCTTTCAACAACGAGTAGTTCTCGATGATGCCGTTGTGGATGATGGCCAGCTCTTCCGATTGTGAATAGTGGGGATGGGCGTTGTGTTGTGTGGGTTCCCCGTGGGTAGCCCAGCGGGTGTGGGCGATGCCGATGGTTCCGCTCACATCTTTCTGCTCTGCATACTGCTCCAATTCAGATACTTTCCCCTTTGCCTTGTATACTTTCAGATTGCCTTCGTGTATCAATGCAATTCCGGCACTGTCATAACCGCGGTACTCCAGTCGGTGAAGTCCCTTGATGAGGATCGGATAAGCCTCTCTTTTACCAATGTAACCTACAATTCCACACATCTGTTTATTTTTTAAATGTTTATACACACAATGGGATATTCTCCATCGAATGCCGGATTGAGGTTGATTGGTGCTGATTCCGTCAATTGGAAATGGGACCTTGAATGCATAGAATCTCTCTTTGTTGCCGTGAAAGAATGTGCAAATTTGCATCTTCTTTCCGACATATGAAAGAGAAAATTAGAAAAATAATCAG
>JAAZLV010000124.1 GCA_012799155.1 Bacteroidales bacterium
CATATGCACAAAGATATCATCATTGCCGGCGTGGGAGGCCAGGGAATCCTCACAATCGCCGCCATCATCGACCTGGCAGCAATGGAACTGGGACTGCAGGTGAAGCAGGCGGAGGTACACGGTATGAGCCAGCGCGGTGGCGCCGTGGAATCGCACCTGCGCATCTCATCCGAAGCGATCTGGTCAGATCTGATCCCGTTGGGCAAAGCAGATCTGATCCTCTCACTGGAACCGATGGAGGCGCTCCGCCAACTCCCCTTCCTCTCTCCGAAGGGTCTCATCATCACTGCCACAGAGCCGCAGGGTGAAATTGTCGGTTACCCATCGGTTGATGCATTGCAAACAGCCATCGCCGCCACGGGGTTCCACCTGCTTGTCGATGCCACTACGCTGGCCAAGGATGCCGGCAGCAGCAAAAGCTCCAACCTGGTGATGCTGGGAGCGGCTGCACCCTATCTGGGTATTGGAAACAAGGTGCTGGAGAAGGCCATCACCACCTATTTTGCAAAGAAAGGAGAGACCATTGTCGCAACCAATCTGCGAGCTTTCAGATTGGGTGCTGAACTAACCGATTGAAACAAACAGCAAGATGATCTGGAACCCACAACGAGAGTGTGCCGACAGGCAACAGATGCAGGAGCTGCAGGCGAGTGCCCTGCAGGCAATGATCCGGCGGATCTACAACCACGTGCCCTTCTACCGCAACCGGCTGATGGCTCTCGGCATCGAACCGGGCGACATCAGGAGCGTAGAGCAGCTGAAGCTGCTCCCCTTCACCACCAAGACGGACCTGCGCGACAACTACCCCTTCGGACTTTTCACCCTGCCACAAAGCGAGGTGGTGCGCATTCACGCCTCCAGCGGCACTACCGGCAAGCCCACCGTGGTGGGCTACAGTCGTGCCGACATTGAGCTATGGGCGGAGGTAGTAGCCCGCAGCCTCACCATGGCCGGCATCCACAATGGCGACACCATCCAGATAGCCTACGGCTATGGTCCCTTTACAGGGGGACTTGGTCTACACTACGGTGCCGAGAAGATCGGAGCCACCGTGATACCCATATCCACAGGCAACACGAAGAAACAGCTGCAGTTCATGACCGATTTCCGGGCATCTGTGCTGGCCTGCACTCCATCCTATGCGGCCCACCTGGGGGAGAGTATCCTGAAAGAGGACATCTCACCCAACGATATACATCTTCGCATCGGGGTATTTGGCGCTGAACCCTGGACTGGCGAGATGCGTCGTGAGATTGAGAAACTGCTGCACATCAAAGCCTATGATATTTACGGACTGAGCGAGGTGATCGGCCCCGGTGTTTCGATGGAATGCGAATGCCAATGCGGCAACCATGTCTTCGAAGATCATTTCATCCCGGAGATCATCGACCCTGAAACATTGGAGGTGCTGCCCGACGGGGAGCTGGGTGAATTGGTCTTCACCACGGTGAGCAAGGAGGCAATGCCCCTGCTGCGCTACCGCACACGCGACCTTACACGGTTGCACCGCACGAAATGTGACTGCGGACGTACACTTGTGCGGATGGAGAAGTGTCTGGGACGTACCGACGACATGCTGATCATCCGCGGCGTCAACGTCTTCCCCTCACAGGTGGAGTCGGTGCTGATGGAGATGGCGGAGACCACTCCCCACTACCAGCTCATCGTACGGCGGGAACACAACCTCGACACGCTCGAGATACGGGTGGAGGTGGATCAGCAGAACTGGTCAGACAGCATCCGTGAACTGGAGGGCATCCGCCGGCGCATCGATCATAACATCCGCAGCCTGCTGGGTATCAGTGCTACCATCCGCCTGGTGGAACCCTACAGCATTGCACGTTCTGAAGGCAAGGCTCAGCGGATCATCGATGAACGTCACTTATAATCAGTGAAACAGAACCTACAAACCGCTGAAAGTCCGACACCAGCTCCAAAAGAGCTGAGAGCTGAGAACTGACAGCTGAAAGCTAAAACAATATGCTGATCAAACAACTTTCCGTATTTCTGGAAGACCGGTCGGGACGACTCACAGAGCTGACACGCATCCTGGCAGAAAACGACGTCAACATCACTGCCCTCACCGTGGCTGAGACTGCCGACTACGGCATGGTACGCATGGTGGTGGGACGACCGGAGAGAGCAAAGAAAGCCCTCGAGGAGGCCGGCTTCACGGTAGGACTCACCGAAGTGGTCTGTGCGAAGATGCCCGACCAACCAGGATCGCTTCACCGTATTCTGCAGATCCTGACTGAGGAACAGATCAACGTGGACTACATGTACGCCTTCTCCAACAGCAACGTTGCACTGGCAGTGATCCGCAGTGCAGACATCAGTCGTGTGGCCGGCGTACTGCAGCAACACAAGCTGGAGCTACTCTCCGGCAGTGATCTTTATCAAGTATGAATGCAACAGAAATGAAAAGACAAACTGTTCCCAATTCCGGGGATAGCGTGCAGCATCGCTTCGCACAGAGCAGCGAAGGACTCAGCTCCTCCGAGATAAGGGACCTGATGAGCCTCGCCTCCGCCCCCGACATCATCTCCTTTGCCGGGGGTATGCCGGGCAACGAACTGTTTCCGCTCGACGAAATGGACCGCATCTACAACAATCTCACTGAAAGTGAGAAGCAAACAGCCTTGCAGTACGGACCCACGAGCGGGATCCCCTCGCTGCTCGAATCACTCACAGGTTACCTGGAAACAAAGGGGTTGCCAGTAAAGGAGAACCGGCTGCTGATCACCACCGGATCGCTGCAGGCAATTCATATACTGGCGAGGGCATTCATTGACCCGGGAGATCGGGTACTGGTAGAGAATCCCTCTTTTATCGGGGCACTTTCTGCCTTCCGTGCCTGTCAGGCGGAGCTGCGGGCTATCCCACTCAGGGGCGATGGAATGGATATGTCGTTGCTGGCAAAGGAACTGAACAGTGCATCGCCTCAGCCCAAGTTCCTCTATTATGCACCCAACTTCCACAACCCGGCGGGTATCATCTACTCGATGGAGGTGAAGCAACAGATGATCGCGCTTTTACGTGGAAGGAACATACCAGTAATCGAGGATGATGTATACAGCGACATCTGGTTCGACGAGAAGGATTTGCCGGAGATGATGAATCTCAAGGCAATGAACCCGGAGGGGATTGACATATGCTTCACCGGTTCCTTCTCAAAGATCCTGGGACCCGGCCTACGACTAGGATGGATGCTGGTGCCCGAAGCAATATACCGCAAGTGTGAACTGATCAAGCAGTCGATCGACGCCTGCTCTCCCTCACTTTCACAGGTGCTGGCCGATAAGTTCATCCGCAGTGGAGAGATATACCGTTATACAGCCCGCATAAGGGAAGAATACAAAAATAGAGGGGAAACGATGATCGCCACACTGGAGGAGCACCTACCGGAATATGTCACTTTTGAGCGACCACGTGGAGGCTTCTACACATGGCTTCAGCTGCCAAAAGGCACCGACACCACCATCATTCTGAAGAGAGCCATTGAAAAAGGAGTGGTCTTCGTGACCGGTAAGACTTTCGACCCGGCAGGAATACAAAACGACCACATGCGGGTTTCTTTCTGCAATACCGATGCGGCAACCATCCGCCGCGGTATCCCCCTCATCGCGCAGGCGATTCGCGAGATCATTGAAAAATAAGATTTTTAGCGTACCTTGTCAGGATTGCAACAAAATGAGCGCAACGTAAGTTTAAACTTACGTTGCGCTCAAGTTATAAATTTATCCCAGGAACGAGATCAGTACCCCTGCAGCAACCGCCGAGCCGATCACGCCGGAGACATTGCTGGCCATGCAGTATTGCAGTATATGATTCGACTTGTCATACTTCAACGCCATCTCGTTGGCTACGCGTGAGGCCATCGGCACCGCACTCAATCCGGTGGCACCTACAAGTGGGTTGATCTTCTTCGCGGAGAAGAGGTTGTAACCCTTTACTGCAAAGATGCCACCAGCCACCGATACACAAAATGCAAGCAGTCCCCCCACAATGATTCCCAACGTTTGAACCGAAAGGAACACTTCTGAGGTCATGGTTGCGCCCACGGTGAGGCCGAGGAAGATGGTAGCG
>JAAZLV010000018.1 GCA_012799155.1 Bacteroidales bacterium
CCGAATTCGATGAAGAGCCAATCTCCCTTTTTCATCATTGTCACAATCTTGGCAAATCGTCCGGCAGAGATAAACGTGTTTGCCGCCTCACCCGACTCGGCATAATTGGCTACTGCAATTCTGTCGTTGAGAAAAAGAGGAAGCATCTGTCCCCATCCGCACCAGGGCTCATTGTCCTGATCGGTAACGGTTGAGTTTCCGGCCAGAAAGAGGGTGGGAACCTCTGCTTTTTCAATCACTATCTCCCGTAGACCGGGACGTTTACCGTTGATCTCTAGGGTAAGTTTATCATCCCAGTTAAGCTTTCCAATTTCACGGGGTTTGAGCTTGACTGACCGGTCTGCCGTGATGCTGGTATTGCGTATGTTTACCACAAATGAGCGTGTGATCATCGAGCCCGCCTTGGTCTCTGCGTTGGCAAGCATCAGTCGCCGTGATTCGGATCGTATGGTTGTGTGGGTATCACGCCTCTGGTCACCCAGCACCACTTTGACCCGGTAGTTACCCTCCGGCAGCTTCACAGAGAAGAAAAAGGGCTCCCCATCCGCATGTGAAGCAATAAGATCATACCCATAGGAGGAATCGTTGTCGTACAACGTAGAACTATTCACTGTCTGATACCCCTCCTTGTTGCCGTCACCGAAGTAGAATCTGAATTCTTCTGCTTTTGCTTCTGCCATGGTGATGACCAAAAGTGTGAACACAATTAGGCAGCAGGATGATTTATATCTGTTCATATTAACAACGCTCAGATCGGCATTATATTATGGCATATAGAAAAGTTCTTCCAGGGGGATCGATACGGGTGAGTTGTCCGGGTTGGTCTCCATGATGTCGGCCATGTAGGCCCACCATTTCTGTACGATCTCCAGCTGCCCCAAATCCTGTGAGGAGCCGTCGCCTTCACTCTTTTGCACGGCAAACAGTACATTGGTCTCTTTGTCCCAGAAGATGGAATAATCTGAAACGCCTTCCTCTTTCAGCAATTCACGCATTTCAGGCCAGAGCGCATTGTGTCTTTTTTCGTACTCCTTTTCAAAACCCGGTTTCAGGTACATTTTAAATGCATTTCTTTTCATCATGTCAGATCTTTATTTGTTTTTTTAATTTCAGAATTTGCATCAGGACACCTCATTGCCAGCCATTTCATCCTGGCAGTGTAACGGAACCTATTGTTTGATCAATTGATTCAGTTGAAAGTCCGGAGTCGACCGAATGCCTTCAATCAATGTCTTGCCGAACAACAGCGCCCCTTCGCGGGAGGTGTGCACCCGGTCCTTGTAGAGTTCATTGGTTTGTTCTTTCCCCATCGCTTCACATTGGGTGGCGATGAGATCGTTCAGGTCAATGTAACGCACGCCCTCCTCTTCTGCCACCTCTTTCGACCACTTACCGTAGGTGTCGCTGTTGCGCAGCATTCTGTCACCTTCCCAACTATTACCGGGAGTATGTGACAGGACCACCGGTATCGCACCCCTCGCTTTGGCCTGACGGATGTAGAGACGCAGATAGTGTCCGTAGGTAAACACCTCTTCGTGACCACCATTTCTTTCCATAATCACCCATTGTGATTCATCGCCGATACCTTTCAGGGATGCCCTGGCTCTCCCGGTGTGTAATGGTCCCCCGTCGTTGTGTCCAAACTGGATGAAGAGGTAATCCCCTTCGCGGATGCCGCGGAGTACCTTGTCCCACAACCCCTCGGTGATAAAGGTGCGGCTGCTTCTTCCACCCAGGGCATGATTTTCCACAGTGACGCGTGTTGTGTCGAAAAATTGTTCAAAGAAAGAACCCCAGCCCCACTGGTCATTGTCGCCCTTTCCGCTGCCGTTCTTCACAGTGGAGTCTCCGATGAGGAAAAGCACGGGGTTATTTTTTTTCCTGCTACTGCCGGAGGTGATCTGATCGGTGCGGCCTCCCAGACTGAAGATCGGTGCAGGCGTGGACTGCTCCTTCTGGTAGAACTGTACCGCATTGTCGTTCATTCGGGGAAAGAGGTTGTTCAGCAGGCGGATCATCTCCGCACCGGCCCAAATGACAGGCCCATAGCCATGTGCCGCATAGACGCTGGTGGGACGGCTGTAGTAAAAGGCGGGGTCGAATGCCATACCGGTACCCACGCAGGTACCTTCCACCTGTCCCTGCTGGTTGATCTTAGTAGCGACGGCATTCCAGCCGAGGGTGGCGACCGGCCCGTAGATGACGGGACTGATCCATCCCTTGTTGATGGCTCGTGCGATTGCATAGACATAGATTGCTGTTGCGGATGTCTCCAGGTAGGAGTCGTTCCTGTCGAGCAGCTGATGCCAGAAGCCTTCGCCCGACTGCAGTGCGGCTAGGCCGCTGATATGCGATTTCAGGAGTTCAAGGATCCCGTCTCTTCCGGGGTGGCTTACTGGCAGTACGTCCAGCGTCTCCACCAGCGTGAGCAGCGCCCAGCCGTTAGCTCTTCCCCAGAAGAAAGCAGGTTGCCGGTCGGCTGCCTCTACCCATCCGTGGCGGAAGAGTCCTTTTTCTTTGACGTACATCTTTTCCCTGAAAAGTGAGATCTGCCTAACCGCCTCGTCGAAATAACGACTCTCACCGGTCAACGCACCCATCTGAACGATTGCCGGGATGCTCATAAACATGTCATCAAGCCAGACAGTGTTCATTTGTGGTCGCTTCCGGGCAAAGGTGCCATCGTGCAGGCGGTATTCGTAGTGCATGATGTAGTTCATATAGTTGGCGATCACCGGTTCCAGCTCTAGCCCGGGTTCCATGCGTGATGCCTTGATCATGGCAGCACACATGGCACCTGCATCGTCGAGTGCCGCAGGCCGGAGAATTTGTCGCATCTGGGGATCGGAGGAGCCATAATCTCCCAGCACCTTCTCGAATGCCGGCCTGATCTCCGAAATGAAGCGAAAGCGATCTGTCGCGTATGTTTTGTATCGCTCGTCACCGGTTACCTCCGCCGCTGTCAGCATGGCTGCGTAGGTGACCCCCCACTCGTAGCTCGAGAGACGGAAATCTCCTTTTTTCAATCCGCTATGCTGATCAATCTGATCGGTTTTTTTGATCACCTTCCCAGTTTGGTTGTTGACCAAAACAGCGGGCGTCACCTCTTGGAGATAGGCCAGAATGCGATCCAGATCCTGTTTGATGGTTTCCGTCTTCGGAACACCGTAAGGAGTGTTGTAGTCGGGTTCCATCAGGTGCAACGGGGTGTTAAAGTCGTTTGCTTGATCTTTATTGTTCTGTGCATGCAGGGGCAGCAGCGAAATAATCAATGAAAGCAAAATTGAAGTAAGAGCGTATTTCTTCATCGACGTTATTGTTTTAAAAAGGTGATGGTGACATAATCTTTCAGCATTGCTCCCCTGTAGGTAACCTCCAGTCCGATCCTTTTCGGTTGACCGGGAGTTGTCTCTTTCCGGTTGATGGTGATTGTGGGGGTTGTTTCTCTGTTCGACCATCGATAGGTTTCGTAAGGCATGGCTGTTTGCAGTTTGATGCTGTCGGAGGTTGTTTCAATCTGATTTTCGGGGAATATCTTCTCCAGGTCGCTACCGAAGTAAAATCCCGGCTGTGTGGGTTGGTTGTATGCCACATTCTGGGTGGCTACGCTGATCCGGTAAACCGGCTCCAACATGAAGGTGTGAAAGCGGTAGTCGGTTTCATGGGGTGAGACATGGATGCGCAGGTTTTTGTTGTCCTGGGTTCTTAAAATCACCTCTTCCCGCCAGTCGCCTACTATATCGGCAGCCAGTACGGGAGTGGACTTGGTTCCGTTATTTCGTACACACTCGTCGCAATCGAAAATCACCTCTGCAATACCTTTCCCGGGGTTGTATTTGCTAATCTGTGTCCCATTGAGCAGCTCCCTGCTCAGGTCGCCGTCCCACCAGCAGGCCATGTTGACAGAGATACCATGGATGAGGGGGTTGATGACCTCACCCTTCATATTTCTGATTCCACCGGAAGCGAACGACCACATCTCCACCCCCCGTACGGTGGGATCGATGTCGGCTGCCAGGGCGCGCCCCACATCAATGTTGCTTTTCACCTGAAATAGGACCTCACCGGTTGCGGCATCGCGAAAAGAAGAACCGTCGCGTTTGTTCTCGTGGCAGTCCCATACCTGCAGCTTGCGGCTGGAGGGATCAAATGCTGTGATGTGCATTGCGTCACCATGTCCCATCTCCGTGCTGTACAATCCGGTCCCATTGTCGTCGATGGTGCAGGAGCCGTAAATGATCTCATCGCGTCCGTCGCCGTCCACATCACCCACCCTGAGGTTGTGATTGCCCTGTCCGGCATATTTCTCGTTACCCGGCTTGTCGGAATCGAATACCCACCGGTTTGTGAGCTCCCCGTTTCGCCAGTCGAATGCAGCCAGTACCGACCGGGTGTAATAACCCCGGCACATCACCACGCTGGGGTATTCCCCATCAAGGTAGGCCACACATGCAAGAAACCGATCCGACCGGTTGGCTCTCGTGTCGCCCCACGCTGTCAGCTCTCCTCTTTCCGGGATATAATCGATTGTTTGCAATTCTTTGCCTGTAGCACCCTCAAACACTGTAAGGTATTCAGGTCCTGATAAGATTCTTCCCTTCTCGCTTCGGTAGTCGGCATTAGGGTCCCCAATCACCGTTCCGGTACCGTCTATTGTTCCGTCCCCTGTTTTGATGACCACTTCTGCTTTGTTGTCTCCGTCGAGGTCAAAAACAATGAACTGGGTGTAGTGAGCTCCGGCACGGACATTTCTGCCCAGGTCAATTCTCCAGAGTTGCTCCCCGTTCAGCCTGTAACAGTCCATATAAACATGTCCGGTGTAACCGTCGTGTGCATTGTCGTGTGCGTTGGAGGGATCCCATTTGAGGATGATCTCATATTCACCGTCGCCATCCACATCGCCTACGCTCGCGTCGTTGGCATGATAGGAGTATGGCTGACTGCTGGGGGTAACGCCATTGGGCGGAATGTTCAGGGGGATGTTGATGTATCCGTAAGGTGCATCCTCTTTTAATATTTGTTGTGCCGCTTTATAGTCTCCTTCTCCCTGAGAAGGAATGAGCCGCAGTTCATAGTTCAACTCTTTGCCTGCTGCATTCCTGTCAGTAAAAAAGGTGGCGTTTTGCAGCGGTTCACGGTTGATCTTTTGTCCATCCCGATACAAGTCGAATGCAATGTCCGGGGAATCGGAAGTAAGATATCGCCAGGAGAGATGAACTGTATTCGGGTCTTCCCGTATCGCTACAAAACCACGTCCCAATTGTTCCTGCTTCAACCTTTGATAATTGTACGCCGGTTGTGCGAATATGCTCCCGGCAGCCAATATCAAAGTGCAGGCAAGACTGTATAGGTGTGTGAAATTCATATGGTTAAGGTGTTTTTTTATTTTACTTTACTCCCCTGAAATCGAACCAGAGATTCATATGTACCCCCTCGTCACCCAGCTTGATCCGGATATTGGAGGGCTGACTGTTTGGCCCCTGTTGGGAAACCGGTTTGAAACTGCGTATGGCCGGAATCTCGTAGAGGAATGAGATGTCGCCCTCCGGGAACTCGGGATTTGCCCGCCAATTGGTCTTGTTGTCGGTCGGTTCTGCAGGTGTGAAGATCCGCATGAAGAGGCCGTCGCTCTCGCTATAGACCGTAAAGGGAGACTCGGTGGAAATAAGTGTGCTCCAGTAGGTGTTGCCGTGGTATCCTTTGAACTCGGGGTAGACCATGTTCCCGAAATCGGCTCCGGTGATGGTGTTGTTGTAATCCTTTTGCCAGAGTCCGTAATTGGCACCCCGGATGCGGTTGCGCCATACACGGTAGGGGCCTCGTCCAAACCATTCCATGCTTTGCACCTTCTCTTCGGGGTAGGAGAAGGTGAAGCCGAAGTTGGGGATGTTGTCTTCGAAGATGGCCTCGTCGAAGCCGACACCTGCCCGAGCGTTGTTCAGCGTCACAGCCTTCATCTGTAACAGTCCCGCCGGAGTCATCTCCCAACGGATTGAATCAACCGCACCCTGGTAGTAAGCGGTGAAAACGGCGTTCGCTCCCTCTTGACGGTGTTTCACCTCTTTGATGCGGGCCTTCATCCCCACAGGTATCGGTCCGTTGTTAAAGGAGAGGATGCCACTACTGTTCCGAACTTCGGTGATCATTCCATCTCCTGCATGAAAGGTCACTGACACGTTGCCGGCGGATAATCTGACCACATCTCCCTCCTTCACTACCGTTGCTTTTCCTTCCTGTGAGGTTTGAACAAGCTGTTGCTGTGTATAGGCTGCTGCATATCGTATGGGCCAGCTCCATGTGCAGATTTCCTCATTGTGCCGATCCCATGCGGTAATCTCCAGGATGTCACCCTCGAAGAAATTGGCCGGCATCTCCATGATGGCCTTACCGGCTTCTCGCGGGTCAATGGCAGGAAGGGCGACCTCTCCCGAAGCGATTACCTGCTGACGCCTATCCTTGCTTAGCGGAGAAGGGGCATTGAGTACCCTGAATGCCATA
>JAAZLV010000019.1 GCA_012799155.1 Bacteroidales bacterium
CAGAGACACCCCTGCACAACATGCGACTGGAGCTGCAGGAGAGGTGGCGCGACCTTCGCACGGAGATCATCGTGGCCGATATCAGTAATGCACCCCGAATGGAAAAGGTGTTTGCCAGAACGCGTCCACAGTACATCTTTCATGCGGCGGCTTACAAGCATGTGCCCATGATGGAGGACAACGTATCTGAGTCGGTGCAGACCAATATCTTGGGAGCCAAGATCGTTGCCGACCTGGCAGTGAAGTACAACGCCCGCAAGTTCGTGATGGTCTCCACCGACAAGGCGGTAAACCCCTCCAACGTGATGGGTTGTTCCAAGCGAATCTGTGAGATCTATGTACAGTCGCTGGCCAAGCACCTGGAGAAGACGGGTTTGCACACCACTCAATTCATCACCACCCGCTTCGGAAACGTGCTGGGATCCAATGGGTCAGTGATCCCTCTCTTCCGTGATCAGATCCGTAACGGAGGACCGGTGACGGTGACCCACCCCGAGATCATCCGTTACTTCATGACTATTCCTGAAGCATGTCAGTTGGTGTTGGAGGCAGGTGCCATGGGGCACAATGGAGAGATCTACATCTTCGATATGGGCAAGCCGGTAAAGATTCTTGATCTGGCCAAACGGATGATTCGTCTTTCCGGTACTCCCAACGTTAAGATCGAATTCACAGGCTTACGTCACGGTGAAAAGCTTTACGAGGAGCTGCTCAACCTGAAGGAACTGACCAAGCCGACGCATCATGAGAAGATCATGATTGCTGAAGTTAGGGAATATGAATATGCAGAGGTGTCCAGACAGATAGACAACCTGATCAAGGTGTCGTACGATTATGACGACATGCGTACGGTGAAGAAGATGAAGGAGATGGTGCCTGAGTTTCAGAGCATCAATTCACCCTTTGAGGCGGTTGATCGCCTGTTGGAAAAGATCACGAACGGGGCCGAGATTGCCCGTAAATCATGATTCACTGAACTCGCCCTGGGTATCGCACAGCTTGGCGTAGTATCCACCCTGCGCATACAGGGCCGCATGCTGTCCCGATTCCACGATCTTACCTTCCCGCATCACGTAGATTTCATCTGCATTCTTGATGGTAGAGAGCCGGTGTGCAATCACGATGGTAGTGCGGTTTTGCATCAACTTCTCTAGTGCCTCTTGCACCAGTCGTTCCGAATCGGTGTCTAGAGCTGAGGTGGCTTCATCCAAAATTAATATCTGCGGATTCTTCAGGATGGCACGCGCGATGCTGATGCGTTGTCTTTGTCCCCCCGATAGTTTTCCTCCCCTGTCTCCAATATTTGTTTGGTATCCGTTTTCAGTGGCCATGATGAACTCATGAGCGTTGGCAATCCTGGCCGCCTCTATCACCTGCTCCTCTTTTACATTGCTCACACCAAAGGAAATGTTGTTGTAAAAAGTGTCGTTAAAGAGAATCGCTTCCTGGTTCACGTATCCAACTAGCGAGCGTAGATCCTGTAAACGTACATCCTTGATATTGGTGTCGTCTATAAAGATACCACCTTTCTGGATATCGTAAAAACGAGGCAGCAGGTCTGCCATGGTCGACTTACCCGAGCCGGATTGTCCTACCAGTGCAATGGTTTTGCCCTTTTCGATTTGTAGCGTCACATCGCGAATCACCCAGTCGTTGTTGTAGCGGAACCATACATTTCTGTAGGCAATTTCCCGTTTGAACGTGAGTGTCGCGGGCTGTTGTGCTTCTATTATTGGGTTTTCTGCCTCCAGAATCCTGTCGATTCGCTCCATCGAGGCCAAGCCCCGTTGTACCGCATAGGCCGATTTTGAAAACTCCTTTGCCGGATTGATGATGCTATAGAAGATGGTGAGGTAATAGATGAAAGTGGCGGCGTCAATCACTCCGTGACCGCCCAAGATCAGCGATCCCCCGAACCAGAGGACGATGGCGATGGTAATTGTCCCCAGCAATTCACTCATGGGGTGAGCCAGCTGCTGCCTTCGTGCAATCCGGTTCGACATTCGACGGAACTGGTTGCTGCCGGCATGAAACCGCTCTGAGATCTTTCCTTCCGCATTGAAAGCCTTGATCACCCTCAGCCCGCTCAGGGTCTCCTCCACCTGCGACATCAGTTCACCCCACTTATTCTGGGCGTCGAACGACTTGCGCTTCAGCGACCTTCCCACACGTCCCATGATAAAGCCCATGCCGGGCAACACCACCAGTACAAACAGTGTGAGCTGCCAGCTGAGGATTAGCATTGTGGTGAGGTAAATCACGATGAGGAGAGGATTTTTAAAGAGCATGTCGAGCGAGCTCATTACCGAACTCTCTACCTCATTCACATCACCTGAGATCCGGGAGAGTATGTCTCCCTTTCGTTCCTCGGTGAAGAATCCAATGGGCAGGGCGAGGATCTTGTCGTTGATCCTGTTGCGGATATCCTTCACCACACCGGTGCGTATGGGAATTACGAAGTAGGAACCCAGATATGCAGTGCCTGTCTTTAAAAGGGTCATCACGATGAGAATCACAGCCAGCATCATCAGGGTGAAGCTTGCCCCATTGGTTTCGATGAGCTGGGTGATGTACCAGTTCACATTATTGAGTGCTATATCAATCAGTGAACCGTTCCCGCTGTTCCATGCTATAAAGGAGTAGGTTTCGGTATTTACCCGAAAGAGTACCTGCAGAATGGGGATAATCGTCGCCAGCGAAAAAACATTTAACACTGCTGTTAGTATGTTGAAGAGAAACGTCAGTATAAGATGCTTCTTGTAGGGGGGTATAAATCGCTTTAATATATGTATGATTCCTTTCATTGTAACTTTTTCTGTAATGGCTGCTAGCATGCAACCGGGAAGAACTACTTATTTTTTTGCGAAGATACGCAATTATTGGCATCGTTTTTCACATTTGAATTCTTTTTCCGACGCCATGAACGTTGATTTAATCAACATTGATTTTCCTGAATCATGAGAAACTTTTGTTGATACACCCCATTTCTTTGTCCAAAATTCACGTTTCACACCTCTTTTGCCCAACACTCATTCCAGCTGCAAAACCGAAATTAATTGCCTTTTTCATGTACCTTAAATTTTTCTTCAAAAAAATCATTTTTTATTTTCATGATTACATTTATGGAAATCATGTTGTTAAACATGTTTTCTGAAAAAAGTGCGAAAAAAGATTGAATTTTTATTGGGAATATGTTTGGATGGTATGAAAACTCTCCCTATCTTTGCACCCGCTTTTGAGAGGAACGCCTCAGAGAAAAGC
>JAAZLV010000125.1 GCA_012799155.1 Bacteroidales bacterium
AAATTGGATTTATTTATTGGATCTCTTCCTATTTCTTTTTCCGGATAATCAATAACCTCCCTTCTGTTTGGGCTGCAAAGATAATAATATTTATTTTTATATCAATGCGGTGAGATTCATTTTTTTAGATGAACAACCCCGCACACATATTTGTGGCGGGGTTGCTACACCAATTAATAGGTAAATTGAAAATGATGACTTTTTATTATTTTACCTCTTCAAAATCAACATCGGTTACATCATCACCCGACTGGTTGTTGTCGGATGCTGTCTGCTGACCGCCATCGCTGCCTGGCTGTGCTCCCGGCTGAGCGTTCGTGGCATTGTACATTTCCTGCGATGCTGCCTGGAAAGCATTGTTCAACTCTTCAGATGCCGCATCAATGGCAGAGAGATCCTGTGCTTTGTGGGCATCTTTCAGCTTGCTGAGAGCGGCTTCAATCGGAGCCTTCTTGTCTGCCGGAATCTTGTCGCCCAGATCCTTCAGCTGTTTTTCTGTCTGGAAAATGGTGGAGTCCGCCTGGTTTAACTTGTCGATTCGTTCCTTTTCTTTCTTGTCTGCTTCTGCATTTGCTGCAGCCTCCTCCTTCATCCGCTTGATCTCATCTTCGCTGAGTCCGGAAGAAGCCTCAATGCGAATCTTTTGCTCCTTGCCCGATGCCTTATCCTTGGCTGAAACGTGCAGGATACCGTTGGCATCGATGTCGAAGGTTACTTCGATCTGTGGTATTCCCCTGGGAGCAGGTGGTATGCCGTCAAGGTTGAAGACGCCAATCTGCTTGTTGTCACGTGCCATTGACCGTTCACCCTGAAGTACGTTGATTTGTACAGAGGGCTGGTTGTCACTGGCTGTGGAGAAGGTCTCACTCTTCTTTGTGGGAATGGTGGTGTTGGCTTCGATCAGCTTTGTCATCACGCCACCCAACGTTTCAATTCCCAATGAGAGTGGTGTCACGTCGAGAAGCAATACGTCTTTAACTTCACCTGTAAGTACTGCACCTTGTATGGCTGCACCAATGGCCACCACCTCGTCGGGGTTGACACCTTTGTGTGGCTTCTTCCCGAAGAGTTTCTCTACCATCTCCTGCACTGCGGGGATACGAGTAGAGCCACCAACCAGGATCACCTCGTCGATGTCGGAGTTGGAAAGCCCTGCATCTTTCATTGCGGTCTGGCATGGGTTCACACATTTCTGCAGCAGATCGTCGATCAACTGTTCAAATTTGGCACGTGAGAGTGTCTTGACAAGGTGTTTGGGGATCCCGTTCACCGGCATGATATAGGGCAGGTTGATCTCGGTGGAGCTGGCGCTCGAGAGCTCAATCTTGGCTTTCTCGGCAGCCTCCTTCAGGCGTTGTAATGCCATTGGGTCCTTACGCAAGTCGATGCCTTCTTCATTCATGAACTCCTGTGCAAGCCAGTCGATGATGCGATGGTCGAAATCGTCACCTCCCAGGTGGGTGTCGCCGTTGGTCGATTTCACTTCGAAGACTCCATCACCAAGTTCCAGAATGGAGATATCGAATGTACCGCCACCCAGGTCAAAAACGGCAATCTTGGAGTCCTTGTTCTGTTTGTCGAGTCCATAGGCAAGTGCGGCTGCAGTTGGTTCGTTCACGATGCGGCGCACGGTAAGTCCGGCTATCTCACCAGCCTCCTTGGTGGCCTGACGCTGTGCGTCACTAAAGTAGGCCGGTACTGTGATTACCGCCTCTTTGACCTCCTGCCCAAGATGATCTTCGGCAGTTTTTTTCATCTTTTGCAGCACGATTGCTGAGATCTCCTGAGGTGAGTAGAGGTGTCCGTTGATGTCTACACGGGGGGTGTTGTTGTCGCCGCGTGCCACCTTGTAGGGTACACGACCGATCTCTTTCTGTACACGGTCGAAGGATTCACCCATGAAGGTCTTAATTGAGGAAATGGTGTTATTGGGGTTGGTGATAGCCTGACGTTTCGCCGGGTCACCTACTTTGCGTTCACCGTTGTCCATGAAGGCTACAACCGAAGGTGTAGTGCGTTTCCCTTCGTTGTTGGGGATCACAACAGGTTCGCTCCCTTCCATTACAGAAACGCACGAATTGGTTGTTCCCAGGTCAATTCCGATAATTTTTCCCATAATTGTTATTCTATTGGTTTAATGTTTGTATCCAGTTTTTTTCGTTGCTCATCTCCATGAGGTTATTCTCATGTTATCACACACTTTTCTTTTCAAAACCTGTGCCAAAGATTTGGTCGTGATGTAGACTGACATTCTGTCGGATTAATTGTCTTTCTATATTTTGTTTTTTAGGACGATGGTGCATAGTTGTCAGAAGATTTTTCTATCTTTGGTGGTACGGACACTGGAGTGACTGAACAACGGAAACAACAGGTCTGAAGCGCTATCAATTTTCTAACCTATTAATGCGGACAGATATGTTTACACAACAGGACCTAGAACAGCTGAGGGAAAAAGGAATCTCGCCTGATCAGCTAAACAGGCAATTGAATTTCTTTAAATCCGGATTTCCTTTTTTACAGATTGTCGCACCTGCCTCCTATTTTAAGGGGATTATGAAGGTGGAGAAGCAGCAAGAAAAGGATTTTCTGAAGTGTTGGCAGGTTTATCTTGAAGATGAAAAGAGCATCACCAAGTTTGTGCCGGCCTCCGGTGCCGCCAGTCGCATGTTCAAGGATCTGTTTGCTTTTCTGGATGCAGATTATGATGTGCCAACCACTGAGTTTGAGAAGGCATTCTTTTCTCATCTCCCAAAGTTTGCCTTTGTAGTCTCACTCGATGAGGCTTGTCGCGACCTGTACGGGAAGGATAGCTCGATGCTCTGTAGTGAAGGTCAATACAAGCAGGTTGTAGAAGCACTCTTGTATACTGACGGACTCGATTACGGTAATATGCCCAAGGGATTGCTTTTATTTCACACCTATCCAGAGGGTAACAGGACAGCAGTAGGTGAGCATTTGCACGAAGGTGCTCTATATGCCCGCCGTGCAGATGGTTTGGTGAAAGTGCATTTTACCGTTTCGGAAGAACACAAGGAGTTGTTTGAGTTGCTGGTAGCTGCCCGCAAGCTCAGTTATGAAATTAAGCTGGGGGTTCGTTTCTCTGTTTCATTCAGTGTTCAGAAGCCGGCAACCGACACGCTGGCAGTAGATCTGGAAAACCAACCTTTCCGCGAGGAGGATGGAAGCCTTCTGTTCCGTCCTGGAGGTCATGGGGCATTGATTGAGAACCTGAACGATATCGACTCTGACATCATATTCATCAAGAACATCGACAATGTGGTGCCTGACAGGCTAAAAGAGGAGGAAGCACATTACAAGAAACTGCTGGCAGGAATCCTGGTTGCCATGCAAAAACGTGCATTTACCTATCTCGGGATGTTGGAGTCGGAGAAGGTGACCTCCGACGAACTTGAGGAGATGCTCGCTTTTACCGAGAATGAGTTGTGCATCACCCACAATGAGATATTTGAAACAGATGATCAGCTTAAAGCCTATCTCAAACGGAAGCTCGATCGTCCATTCCGTGTGTGTGGAATGGTGAAGAACCAGGGCGAACCGGGTGGTGGCCCCTTCATTGTGGTCAATCCCGATGGTACAGCCTCACTCCAGATACTGGAAAGCACACAGATCAACCGCAATGATTCCCGTGCCATGGATGCCTTCCGCAATGGTTCACACTTTAATCCGGTGGATCTGGTCTGTGGTGTGAAATGCTACCAGGGAAACAAGTTCGATCTGACAAAATTTGTTGATCCCAATACCGGTTTCATCTCTCAAAAATCTAAAAACGGTAAGGAGTTGAAGGCAATTGAACTGCCCGGGCTGTGGAACGGAGCAATGAGCGATTGGAACACCCTTTTTGTGGAGGTGCCTATTTCCACGTTCAATCCGGTGAAGACAGTGAATGACCTGCTGCGTCCTGAACACCAACAGAAGTGATGAATGGGGAGGGGGCCAGATGGTTGTGTGGTTGTTAAAACAGAACTGACATACAATATTGGTCCACGAAATCCGTTCACGATTCAAACCGGATTTTTTGTTTTTTTTGAAACGAAACCTTCCATATCTTCCTTTGCTGTTGACAGTATTGCTTTCTCTTGCCTGTAGCAGGGTCCGACTGAGTGATGCCAGGGAGCACTATGTGCGGGGTGAATATCATGAAGCTATCACTGCCTATCGAAAGCTATATCGGCACACCTCCCGTGAGGAGTCAGTCCTGCGAGGAGTGATTGCATTTGAGATGGCAGAAAACTACCGCCTGTTGAACAGGTCTGCACATGCTGTCACTGCATACAGAAACGCCATCCGGTATGGATATCCCGATACGCTTGCACAACTACACCTGGCACAGATGCTGCACAGGGAGGGTGACTACCCGAATGCTGTTGATGCTTACCAACTTTATCTTACCAAAGTGCCGGGTGATGCGATTGCAATCTCGGGACTGAGGGGTGCTCAAGAGGCAATGGAGGCCATCAGGCAACAGGAGAATCTATCGGGCCGTTATCTTGTCCAGCGCTTCGATCTCCTCAATTCATCCCGCAGCGATTTCTCACCATTCTTCGCGCATGACGATGAGATGCTCTATTTCACCTCTTCCAGGGAATCTATACCCAGTGATGTGAGGAGCCCCGTGAATGGTACAAAATATCACGATCTTTTTTTTTCAGTAAAGAACAACGGGGGCGAATGGCAGAAACCTAAAAGAATTGAATTTGCAGCTGATACCGATTCTGATGAGGGAGTTGCCTCTTTCACCTCGGATGGTATGATGATGTTTTTCACTGCTGTTGATGCCACAACCAATCGGTCGGCTCTGCCTGGCATCTTTTTTTCCCGGCGGTTCAATGGAAGCTGGTCGCCAGGAACCAGACTCATCTTGAACGGGAGTGATTCCCTTTCTCTTTTTGCCCATCCAACGGTCTCTGCTTCAGGGAGCATCCTCTATTTCGTCTCTGACATGCCGGGTGGTATGGGAGGAAAGGATATTTGGAAGGCTCATCTTGACAATCGGCAGCAGGTGATAAGACTGGAGAATGCAGGTGCTGCGATCAACACACCCGGGAATGAGATGTTCCCTCACTTGCGTAATGACACAACCCTCTATTTCTCTTCTGACGGACACCCCGGCCGGGGAGGTCTTGATCTCTTCCAGGCAGTCAAAATTACGAGCGGTGGAGGATGGCACCTCACCCATCTGCCACCACCATTGAACTCATCAGCCGATGATTTTGGAATCACTTTTGAAGAAGGTGAGGAGAGGGGCTTCTTCAGCTCCAACAGGGATGATGTCAATGGGTATGACCACATCTACTCCTTTGCGTTTAAGAAACCATTGATTCAAGTGGAAGGATTTGTTGTGGGGAGAGATGACAATCCCATACCTGGTGCGTTTGTCGATCTAGTTGGCAGTGACGGCTCTCACCGGCAATTGGTCACAAACCGGGAAGGAGTTTATCACTTCACTGCAATAGAGGGAGTCTCTTATCTCTTTCTTGCACAGGCAGAGGGATTTTTAAACCAGAATGCATCGCTTGCACCCGTCATTGCAAATAAGGATACAATCTGTTATCTGGATTTTGAGCTGACACCCTACAACCGACCGGTTGTCATGGAGAATATCTTTTATGATTTTGACCGTGCAGTGTTGCGTAGTGAGTCGAAAGTGGAACTTGACAAGCTCCTGCAGCTCATGCTTGAACATCCGGAGATCAGTGTGGAGCTCTCGGCCCATACCGACCGCAGGGGTACAGATAGTTACAATGATGAATTGTCGCTTCGTCGTGCCCGCTCGGTGGTCGATTATCTTATCTCGTCGGGCATTGCTCCGGAGCGACTGATATCGGTCGGTGAGGGGAAGATGAAACCAAAAAGGGTGGATAGCACTCTTGTCCGGCAGTATCCATTTCTCCGGGAAGGGGAGTATCTTACTGATGAGTACATTGAAACACTGCTCCCGGCACAGCAAACTACTGCCGATCAGTTAAACCGACGTACCGAGTTCAGGGTGCTGCCTTTCTCATTGATCACCCCTCTGGAAAAAGAGTGATTCTCCGGAATTATATGTATTTTTGTAGTTGATTACCGGTTGATTGAAATGATTTTGGGATAATCAATAAGAATGTGATGAGAGGAGTTGTAACAGTTTTTCTCTTGTTGTGGAGTTGTACAACGGGTTTGTTCACACTTACAGCTCAGGAGCTCCGGGCATCTGTGACCGTGAACGGGGCAGCTCTTCACGGAAGTAGTCCGGAGCTGATTCACTCCATGGAAGAGTCATTGCATACTTTTCTCAACGGTCAGCTTTGGGGCGAAAGCTTTATGCAATCAGACCAGAAAGTGAGCTGCTCCTTTACCTTGATACTGACCGATCATGTTCCTGATGGATCATTTCGAGGTGAGCTCTATGTACAGTCAAGAAAGCGTGGTGAGGCTGTCGGTATGGGAGCTACTATGCTGGTTTTACGTGACAGGGAACTTGAATTCAACTATAGTCCTTATCAGCCGCTGAGATTCGATCTTCATGCCATCCGTGACAACCTGACCGCTGTAACTGCCTACTACTCCTGTTTGATCCTCGCGCTTGAACAGGATGCCGTTGAGTCGCTCGGTGGTACCCGTTTCTTTCGGATGATGGAACAAATTGCCTCCGGAGCAGCGTCCAACAGATGGAGAGGGTGGGAGATGAACCGCCGGCAGGGCAGCCGATCATCCCTAGCCGCTGCCTTCAATGATGGTTCACTGGAATCTTTTCGCTTGATGTGGCATCGGTTACATGCCGATCCACAGCTTACGACGGCAGCACAGGCGGTAGAAGTGCTCTACACCCTTTACAAGGAACAACCCGGTAATCCGATGCTCACCCTCTTTGCTGATGGCAGATTGCATGAGTTGGTCTCCATCCTCGCAGGGGGTGATCGTATTGATAGAGAGCAATGGCTGCGACAGTTGCGTGAAATTTATCCCACGAGGAACGATGCACTCGAAAAGCTGAGACAATAGCAATTTATGTTAAAGAGACTATCCATAGAAAATTATGCACTGATTGATTCACTGCAAATCAACTTCGACAGGGGGTTTACGGTGATTACAGGTGAAACGGGTGCCGGCAAGTCGATCATCCTGGGTGCCCTCTCGCTGATCCTCGGTCAAAGGGCCGATCTGCGACAGGTGAAACCGGATGAACCTAAATGTGTGATTGAAGGTCTGTTCGATATATCTGCATACCGGTTGAGATCACTGTTCGAAGAGCATGAATGGAATTATGAAGGTGATGAATGCATCCTAAGGCGTGAGATATGGTCTACCGGAAGGTCAAGGGCTTTCATCAATGACTCACCGGTATATTTGAACGACCTGAAGTTGCTTGGAGAACGTCTGATCGACATACATTCCCAGCATCAGAACCTTTCCCTGAATGACAACCAGTTTCAGCTCAACGTGGTGGACCTGCTCGCAGGCACCGGAAAGGAGCTGGCGAGCTATAGAGAAGCATACACTGCTTATCGTGCCGCTGAGAAAGGCTTGTTGAAACTGCGTGAACAGTATCGCCGCAACAGGGAGGAGGAGGATTACCTCCGCTTTCAGTATCACACCCTGACGGAGGCTTCGCTGGAGTTGGGAGAACAGGAGCGGTTGGAAGAGGAGCTTGAAACATTGACGCACTCAGAGGAAATCAAGTCGGGACTCTTCGAAGTCTCCAACCTGCTTTCGGGAGAACAGCAGAACGTTGAGGCGTTATTACGCATGGTGAGAGATAGACTGCAATCGTTGAAGATTGTATACGCCAGGGTGGGTGCTTTATCAGAAAGGGTAGAGTCAGCCTATCTCGACCTGAAAGATGTGGGTGAGGAGGCTTCACGCCTGTTTGAGCAGGTGGAGTTCGATTCGGGACGTCAGCAGGTCGTGGAAGAACGACTCAGTATACTCTATGACCTGGAGAAGAAGTATGGTGTTGCCGATCTGGATGGACTCTTGGCCTTGCGTGATGAGATAGGCAATAAGTTGCAGCAGATCGAATCACTTGATGAACATCTGGAAGAGAAGGAGAAAGAGGTTGCTGAAAAGAGGAGTGTCATGTTGGAGAAAGCAACCCGGTTGAGTGAAAAACGACGCTCTGCAACGGCTGACATTGAGCAGCAACTTATTGCAAGGCTGGAGTACCTGAAGATGCCACATGCCCGTTTTAATTGTCAGATTGCAACCGGCAGAGAGCCTGAAGCCACAGGTATCGACGATGTGGAGTTTCTCTTTTCAGCCAATAAGAACAGGGTACCCCAGCCGGTTTCACAAATAGCATCAGGTGGTGAGATTTCTCGTCTTATGCTGTCGCTGAAAGCGATGATTGGAGGTGCTACCGCCTTGCCGACAATCATTTTTGACGAGATCGATACCGGTACGTCTGGAGAAATTGCCGACCGTGTGGGAGCGGTAATGAAGAATATGAGCAGGGAAATGCAGGTGATAGGTATCACCCATCTACCGCAGATAGCCTCAAAGGGGGAAATTCACTTTGCAGTCTACAAGAAAGAACGGGACAACAGTGTAGTCACGGAAATCGGTCGACTGAGCAGTGAGGAGCGGGTGGGCGAAATTGCCCGCATGCTGAGTGGTGCCGAAGTAACGGAGCAGGCTGTGGCGAATGCCAGAGTGATGCTCGAAACAAATTGAAAAGATGAAAGAAAAAGAGATGATCTTTGGCATTCGTGCCGTGATTGAGGCGATTGAAGCCGGGAAAGAGATTGACAAGGTGCTGGTGAAGCGTGAACTTTCCGGTGAGTTGTATATGGAGCTTCAACAGCTGTTGCACGATCGTGAGATTCCGATGCAACGGGTACCAGTGGAGCGCATCGATCGTGTCACACGCAAGAACCATCAAGGGGTGATTGCTTTCACTTCGGCGGTTGCCTACCAGAAGCTGGAGCATATCATCCCGTTGCTATATGAACAAGGTAAAAGCCCATTGATTCTGCTGCTTGACGGAGTCACCGATGTGCGTAACTTCGGAGCGATTGCCCGCACATGTGAAGTTGCAGGTGTCGATGCCATTGTGATCCCGGCAAGAGGCAGTGTGACTGTCAATGCCGATGCGGTAAAGACATCTGCCGGGGCGTTGCATACCATTCCTGTATGCCGTGAACAGAGCCTGAAAGAGGCGATCATCTTCTTGAAGAACAGCGGAGTGAAGGTCGTCGCTGCTACCGAGAAGGCGGCTGCCTTTTATACAGAGAGCGATCTTGCGGTGCCGGTGGCCATCGTGATGGGGGCTGAAGATACCGGGGTGGCCACAGAACATCTGCGCGTGAGCGATGAACTGGTGAAGATTCCACAATTCGGCACCATCCAATCGCTCAATGTCTCTGTAGCCGCCGGCGTTTTAATCTACGAAGTTGTAAGACAGCGAGGGATTTCGTTGAAATAATATTGAATGTATTAAAAATGAGCTGACAGCTGAAAGTTGACGGCTGAATCTGTTGAAAATCATGAATAAGAAAGTTGTTTTCACTGAAAGTGCTCCGGCCGCCGTTGGGCCTTATAGCCAAGGAGTAGAGATGAACGGGATGTTATTCCTCTCAGGTATGTTGCCCATCGATCCGGCTACCGGGGATCTAGTCACCGGTGGTGCTCGGGAACAGACCACACAGATATTCGCAAACATCCGGCAGGTGCTGGCCGCTGCCGGACTCAATCCGGAGCATATTGTGAAGACTACCGTCTTCCTGCAGGATATGGCACTCTTCGGTGAAATGAACGAGGTATATGCTGCACAGTTCAGTGGCAGCTACCCTGCCCGTTCGGCAATTGCGGTGAAGGGACTGCCAAAGAACGCACTGGTGGAAATTGAGGTGATTGCAATGAGATGAAGACTCTTGGAAACATTATCTGGGTGCTCTTCGGCGGTATCTTCATTGCCATCGAGTATCTGCTGGGCAGTGTGGCACTGATGATCACCATCATTGGCATCCCCTTCGGTTTGCAGTCGCTGAAGCTGGCAGAGTTGGCACTCTGGCCTTTTGGGAGAAAGGTGAAACAGCGAGAATCGGCATCTGGCTGCCTCTCCCTGCTGATGAATGTGATCTGGTTTTTCGTGGGAGGAATACCCATCATATTGACACATCTCCTTTTCGGCATCCTCTTTTACATCACCATCATTGGCATCCCTTTTGGGAACCAGCACTTCAAGCTGATGAAGCTGGCACTTACTCCTTTCGGCAAAGAGATTGTGAAGCGTTGAGCATGAGTCTTAATAGAGTCATTCAGTAGTTGCAGGTAAATCCTGTTCGTCTTCCACTGCCGGTGGTTCCTTCTTGACCATGAAAGCGCTGATCTCCCAGAGCATGTAGATGGGAATGGTGACTACAATGAGTGAGAAGGGGTCACCCGAGGGGGTGATCAGTGCTGCTGCCAGGAGTGCTCCCACCACTGCATGGCGACGATATTTCCGGAAGAAGGGCCTGTAAACCAGTCCCAGGTTAGACAACAACCAGAAAACAAGTGGCATTTCAAAGACCAGTCCCATGATTAGGATCAGGGTGTAGAAGTTGCTCATGTAGGAGTCGAGGGAGATCATGTTCTCAATGGAGTCACTGAGTTCAAAGGTGATCAGAAAGCGGAATATAAGGGGAAACACCACGAAGTAACCCACCATGGAACCAATTACAAACATAAATCCACCTAACCCAAATGCGGTCTTCACCCCTTTGGCCTCGTTCTCATAGAGTGCGGGGCTTACAAACTTCCACAGTTCATAGAGTATGTAAGGAATGGTGCAGAGCACACCAAAAGCAAGAGAGGTGGAAATATAGGTCATGAACTGAGTGGTCATGCTGATGTTGAGAATCTCCACTTCGAATGCTTGTGCCGAAAAATCGGGCAGAAAGGGGATATATTCACCTGCTTTTTCCAGGAAACGGTAGGTGACAAAGTCGGAGGAGCGGGCAGCCAGGATGACATTATCGAAGATCCTGGGTATCAGGATAAACCCTGCAATGGAGAAGGTGACCACTGCGATGATGATACGAATCAGCGTCCACCTGAACTCTTCCAGATGATCCCAAAAGGACATTTCTTTCTCTGTCATGTAAGCCTGCGAGATATCGTTTCAACTTATCGGGTATAACCCGCAAACGCGAAGTCATACCCGATAAAATAGGGGTATAATATAAAAAGAGTGGGTGTTGCTGGTTAAAGCACACCTCCCGGTGTCTACTTCTTGTCGGTGGTTGAGTTGCTGTTGGTAGAGTCTGTCTTGATATCCTCTTCAATATCGTTCAATCCCTTTTTGAAGCTGTTGATGCCTTTCCCCAATCCTTTCATGAATTCAGGAATTTTTCTTCCCCCGAAAAGAATGAGAATTACCAGTACAATGATGGGTATCTCCCATCCGTTTAAGTTAATCAGCAGTGGATTCATAGATCTCGATTGTTTATTGGTTGTATGATTTGATGGTTTTGTGATGCAAATGTATAACTTATTTGCGTGAGTATGTCGGTTTTTAAGATAAAGTTTGATAACCGTCAACTGTCAATGTTAATTAACAGCGTCACGAATAATCAAATCCATCCTGATGGGCAGGTGATCGCTGAAGCCCCCCAGAAAACGTGGCCCCTGGTTTGTGCGAAAGGGTTTCATTCCGTAATAGCGATTGTCCTCTTCCAGTAAAAATGGAGCCTCAAAGATCTCCGCATTACCCCCCGAGACGGTGACACTGCCATCCGGAATCAGAAGATTCCCGCTGACGATGAACTGATCAAGCACCTCCCACCTCCCCTGATATTTGTAGGTCCCTTTTTCATTATTTGTTACGCTCCCGTAAAAGAGGTTGTAGAGCTCCTTTTTTTTAAAATTACCCTCGCATTTCTTTGCCTCAAGCACCTGGGAGAGACTTTTATCTTCAGGGTGGTCGTTGAAATCGCCCATGATCAGGATATGACTCCTTTCGCGCAAGCTGAAGATGCTGTCACACTTTCGTCGCAACACGCTGGCGGCCTCGAGGCGTGCCTGTTCGGTCTGTTGACGCCCTTCACTGCGTGAGGGGAAGTGGCAGACAAACAAATCGAGGGTGTCGCCATTGATTACCTGACCCACAACATGCAGGATGTTGCGGGTGGGTCTCCGATCTTGTTGTTGGAAGGCAATCACATATTCATCCCTCTCCAGCAGACGAAACTGGTGTGGTTGATACAGAAGTGCCACATCGATGCCCCTTTCGTCGGGCGAGTCGGTGACGATGTATTGATACTCTTGGGCACGTAGTGGAGAGCGCTTTGTAAGGTCGAAAATGACGCTGTCGTTCTCAACCTCGCACAAACCGATCAGCGCCGGAGAGTACATC
>JAAZLV010000126.1 GCA_012799155.1 Bacteroidales bacterium
AAATGGGGAAGGGTCAATTCGGCACTCGACCCGGCACCAACCCAGATGTTCGAGAACACGATCATCTACCGTCCCGAATATATCCTGGATGAAGACGGTAACCGGCAACGATTCAAGGTCAACCGGAAAGGAGCATTTATCCTGATCGACCAGACAACCTATGATCCTGAAGAGGGATTCAGACTAGTGCCTGTGGACAGCCTGGTTCCCGACAGACGGGGTGATTACTTCAGGCAATGGCGTCCGGAAATAAGGAATGAAGATGACATCTGGCAGGAGATCATCAATGTATCGCATATCGCAGGCCTGACATCGGCACCGAAACTGCAACCCATTGAAGCACGTACCGTGATGCTGTCTACCGGCATGCGTGCACCGATGGGAGTGAAGGTGTCGGGACCCGACCTGGAGTCGATTGAACAGGGTGGCAAGATACTGGAAGCCGCCTTGAAAAAGGTGCCTTCCGTCCTCTCCTCCACCGTATTCTACGACCGTGCCGTGGGAGCCCCTTACATTGAAATCAAGCTTAACCGGCAGCATATGGCCCGATACGGTATCACGGTGGCCGACCTGCAGGATGTGATTGGTGCGGCAGTGGGAGGCATGCCGTTAACAACCACGGTAGAGGGACGCGAACGTTTTCCCGTACGCTTGCGCTATCCGCGTGAGCTGAGAGAGAACCCCGATGAGTTGGTGCGGCTGATCGTGCCCACAGCCACCGGGGCGCAGATACCGCTGGGAGAAGTGGCGGAGATCGCATATACCCGCGGTGCGCAGATGATCCAGAGTGAAAATACGTTCCTGGTGGGTTATGTGATTTTTGACAAGATAGCTGGTAAGGCCGAAGTGGATGTGGTGGAAGAGGCCGATGCGATGTTACAGGAGAAACTGCGCAGCGGTGAGATCAGCCTGCCCCACGGGGTCTCCTATACCTTCGCGGGTAACTACGAGCAGCAGGCCCGTGCTTCAAAGCGACTGATGATCATTATACCGGTGGCCTTGCTCATCATCCTGCTCATCCTCTATTTTCAGTTCAAGACGGTGACCGCCTCGCTGATTCACTTTTCGGGGGTTTTCGTCGCACTGGCCGGAGGATTTATTCTCTTATGGCTGTACGGTGAGCCCTGGTTTATGAATTTTTCGGTTGCGGGCGTCAATATCCGTGAGATGTTCAGTATGCATCCCATCAACCTCAGTATTGCCGTGTGGGTAGGGTTTATCGCCCTCTTTGGCATCGCTACGGACGATGGGGTGCTGATGGGGACCTATATCCACGACACCTTCCTGGAAAGAGACCCGCAGACAAGGGAGGCGATCAGGGAAGCGGTTGTCCATGCCGGACTGAAAAGAGTACGTCCGGCAGTGATGACCACCGCCACCACGCTGATCGCACTCCTGCCGGTGCTGACTTCCACGGGCAAGGGATCGGAGATCATGATTCCCATGTCGATCCCCACCTTTGGCGGGATGCTGATCCAGTCGATGACCATGTTTATCGTACCCATCCTTCAATGCTGGTGGCGTGAAGGCGTCATCAGTAAAAAAGAAAAACAAAAAGCAAAAACGACAGATTATGAAACTATATAACCTCTTTGGCGCTCTCCTGGTTGTGCTGGTACTCATGGGCGCCCACCCTGTAGGGGCACAGACACCTGATTCACTCGATCATTACCTGGAAATGGCTGCGAAGAACAATCCCGGCCTGAATGCCGATTTCCTGGCCTATAAGGCCTCACTGGAAAAGGTGCCGCAGGCCGGTGCCTGGTCCGATCTACAACTGGATATCGGCTTTTTCCTCAAGCCGATGGATCTGGTGGGGGGGCGCCAGATTGCCGATTTCACCCTCATGCAGATGTTCCCCTGGTTCGGCACCAAAAAGGCTGCACAGACCGAGGCTACCCATATGGCACAAATGGCTTATGAAAAATTCAGGGAGACAAGGGACAATCTTTATCTGGAGGTTTATACCCAGTGGTACATCCTTTAAACCCTGGAGCAACAACTCCATAACAACAGGGAGAACCTGCAATTGCTGAAGCAACTGGAGGAGCTTTCCCTGCGCAAAGTCTCCTCACCCTACAGCGGTACATCGTCTGCTTATCCTGTACCTGCCCCAATGCCGGCCACAAAAGGTACCGCCACCTCCTCCACCGGTGGAGGCATGGCGGGCATGGGCAGCACTGCCCCGGGTATGTCAGATGTGCTCCGTGTGCAACTCGAGATGGCTGAGATCGAAAACAACATCGAGAGCATCCACTCGGAGAAAGCTGCCGAAAAAGCGAAATTCAACGCATTGTTGAACCGTCCTGCCGACAGCGATGTCATCCTGCCCGACTCCATTGTAAAAGTACCTTTTCTCTTTGACGAGGGAGTCACCATGGGCGAGATTGAAAACAGAAATCCGATGCTGGGCATGCTGGCAGAAGAGGAACAGGCCTACCGGGCAAAAGGGGAGATGGAGCAGAAGATGAGTTATCCCATGTTCGGCATCGGTTTGCAGTACATGCTGATCGACAAAAGTGCGACAGCACAGATGGAGCAGGGAATGGAACCGGAAATGACCGGCATGGATATGATCATGCCCATGGTTTCAATTTCCATCCCTCTTTTTCGGAATAAATACAAGGCACAACAGCGGGAGAGCCGTTTTCTGTGGCAATCGACCAGGGAGAAGTATAACAACAGGCTGAACATGCTTCAGTCCGACCTTTACAAACTGAAACACCAGCTCGATGATGCCGAGCGGAAGATTGCGCTTTACCGGAAACAGGAACAACTGGCACGGACGACCTATCAGTTGGTGCTGCAGGAGTTTGTATCGGCAAAGAGTGATCTCACCAACGTGATCCAAGTGCAGCGGCAGCTCCTCGACTACCAACTGCGGCAGGCCGAAGCCATCGCCGAATACAACACCATGGTGGCTTCCATTCGAAAATTGCATTCCTTCCACAAATCAAACAATTAAACAAAGCTATTATAATGGATAAGAATAAAATAAAAGAAATCACCCATCATCCTTATTTCAGGTACGGATTGATCCTGCTGGCCGGCTTATTTCTCGGCTGGCTACTATTCTCCGGCGGCAACCGGAGGCAATCGACACCACAAACTG
>JAAZLV010000127.1 GCA_012799155.1 Bacteroidales bacterium
GATCGCATCATCGCGGTAGAGTGGGGTGACTACCGGCAATATTCCTTTCTGGCATCAATCATCTTTACCGGTATCGACCGTGTCGGAATCCTGGGAAGCATCCTGGCCAAGCTGGCTGAAGATGTGATTGTGAATATTCAGAGTGTGAATGTAGCATCAAAGGATGGTATCTTCGAAGGTGTATTCAATGTACATGTGCACAGTGCTGAGGAGGTGAATCAACTCTGTGCCAAGATAGCAAAAGTGGACGGTGTAAGCACCGTCCACCGTTCCACTATCTGATTTTTCTCTTTTTTCTGCCGAACAGCAATGAGGTGCCCTGTTTCAGGGCAAAAGCGATGATGGCCGGTTTGGTCAGTTTCCAAGCAACAGATCCCAGAAGGGGGAGATTTGACATCGCCAATTGTACAAAAGGATTTCTCTTGTGTGTAACAAAAGGTGTCACCGAGTAAGAATTGCCGCTGGAGAACGTATCCATCGTTTCAGCAAATTTTGTTCTTACCGATGAGGTGAGACCTTTGGTAAGCATCGATCCCCAATTGTCGTTCAAATACTGCAACTGGTATGAGAGGCGTTGGCTGGCGATACTACGTTCCTCTTTCTGTCTCTTTTTCTCAAGTCGCAGTTCCTCCAACGGAGAGAGTTTATAGGTACTCATAGTTAGCTCTTTTTGTTGTCAGACTCATCGTTTTCCATCAGGAAGTGTACGACCTTGTTTGTCATCTTTTTCTTGAAAGGCTTTCCCACCAGCAACATTATGAGCAGTACCAACAGGGCAAATGCGGTTACAATACCGAAGCCGGCCCAGAGGTTTTGCAACAAGTCGCCCAGGTAGAGTGCCACAGTTACAAAAAGGAACAACAGAACAAAGAGAGAGAGACCGCCCAGAATCAAACCATAGGTGATGGCCGAAGAGCCCAGGCTTAGTTTCTCATACACCTCCAGTTTTCCGAGTTCAAGAGAGCTGGATATATATCTGGATATATCATCGCGCATCTCCTCAAACAACGTACTTACTTTTTTTTCTTCCATCAGTTCGGCAGATTATGAGAGTCAATTACTGTTTGGCCAGTTCTTTCTTGGCAATTTCAGCGATGTCGTCGATATCTTCCTTAAGATCCTGCACCTCGCTCTTGCCTTTGTATACTGCTGACTTCACATTGGCTCTCACCTTATCGGCAAACTCATTGGCTTGTTCCAGCCACTCTTCCTTGCGGTCTGTTCCCATGATGTAACCGATGGCAGCTCCCAATGCTACACCAATACCTAGTCCCAATAATAGTTTTGATTCTGAATTCATAATTGGTTGTGTTTAGTAGTTAGTAGTTTCTGTTTCGTTAATCACGCCTTTTGAGCCGTTCTTGCTGTTTGACAGCTTGTCAGCGATCATATGTTATAAAATAAACAGACAGGTCGCAAAATTGTTTGCTCCGGAGGGCGATTATCTGAAGTACACTACTTCTCCTCAACAGCTTCACCAAATAAAGTGGCGGATGTGAAACCGGTCACGCGTACCTTCACGAAATCACCTATGCGATGCTGTTGCTTGTTGAATATCACAACCTTATTTTGATCGTTCCGTCCAAAGAGTTGCTCGCGTGAACGCTTGGAGAAGCCTTCTACCAGTACCTCGAACACCTTCCCCATATCACGTTCATTACTTTCCCGCGAGAGCTCCAGCTGCAGGTTGATAATCTCCTGTAGTCTGCGGTTCTTCACCTCTTCCGGCACATCGTCGTCCAGCTTCTTTGCTGCATATGTGCCGGGGCGCTCAGAGTACTTGAACATGAAAGCAGAGTCGAAGCCCACCTCACGCATCAACGAGAGGGTCTCCTGATGATCCTCCTCCGTCTCGGAGTGAAAACCGCACATGATGTCGGTTGAGAGGCCGCAGCCGGGAATGATCCGTTTAATGGCGGCAATCCGTTCCATATACCATTCCCTGTTGTAGCGACGGTTCATCAATTTCATCATTCGTGAGCTTCCCGACTGTACCGGCAGGTGGATATAATTGCTGAGATTGGGGTAGCGTGCAATGGTTTCAAGGGTGGCATCGTTCATGTCCCACGGGTGGGAGGTTGTGAAGCGAATCCTCATTCCGGGTGCTGCCTCTGCAACCAGGGCCAGCAGCTCATCAAAGCCAAGGGTGCGCTCATCATCCTTGTAGCGGTAGGAGTTGACATTCTGCCCCAACAGGATCACCTCCCTGAAACCCTTCTCCTGCATCACCCGCAACTCGTTGAGGATGCTCTCCGGCTCGCGGCTGCGCTCTCTGCCACGTGTGAAGGGAACGATGCAGTAGGTGCAGAACTTGTCACAGCCACGCATGATGGAAATATATCCCGATATGTTACTCCCCTCCATCTTGAGAGGGATCACATCCTTGTAGGTTTCCGTCTTCGACAGCTCTATGTTCATCGCCTTTTCGCCCTGCTCGGCTGCTCCTACCAGATTGGGCAGGTCGAGGTAAGCATCGGGACCCACCACGAGGTCGGCATGATGCTTGTCGATCAGTTCTGATTTGGCTCTCTCCGCCATGCAACCGAGTACGCCGATAATCAGTTTCTCGTTACGCTTGCGTTTCAGCGACTGGAAGTAATCCAGCCGTTGAATCACCTTCTGTTCGGCATTCTCTCGGATGGAACAGGTGTTTACGAAGATGGCATCAGCTTCCCGGTCGTCATCGGTCAGACTGTAACCATCCATCTCCATGATGGAGGCAACAACTTCTGTGTCGGCAACGTTCATCTGGCATCCGTAGGTCTCGATGTACAATTTCTTGTCGCTATGCTTGTCTGCACTCATTATTTCACTCATACTCACTGTGATTCACCCCCCGAGGGGAAAGTTAAAAACTGCATTTATCCGGCTAAAAACTTGGAATTTAAGTTCCAATAGTTTATATTTGCCAGTGAAAAATTAAAATTTTTTCATAGTTAAGGTTTTGGTTAAATGATCGGGAGTGACTGGGAAGTTACTCCCGATAATTTGTGTACCAAATGCCCTGAATATTGATAAAAAATGACTATTTTTGTCCGGATGCAAAATTAATCAAATTATGGAGTTCGGCGACATCATTTATTTTATCCTTCTTCTATTTTTTGCGATATTGGGATTTTTTAATGAATCCAGGAAGAAGAAAAATTTACAGCAGCAACAGAAGGGAGAAAGTGAGTCAAGACCTCTTTTCGGCGAGGAAATGGATGAGGATGAGCCTTACCTGTATCATTTGCCACTGCCAAAGCAAAGTGAGTTGCCACCCTCACCGCCTGTTACACAAAAAAACAAACGTACCGAATTCCGTTCCTCACTCGACCTTGTGACCGATTTTGAAGGAGTCTCATCACTGAAAAGTTCCATCTTTGTTTATGATGCCGACGACTCCTTTGCACAAGATGATGCATCAGTCTTCACAGCTACTGAACAGGAAAAACGCAATGATAAAAGCCACGCTCTTCATCCACTGGTTGCTGAATTGACCGGTGAGGGTGGAGAGGAAGCATTGAAGAAAGGCTTGATTTACGGGGAAATCATGCAACGTAAGTATTGATAAGCACTCCTGGAAACCACTGACCAAAACATATAAAAACCAACAATTGATATGGCATTGAAATTTATTAGCGCTGAAGAGGCTGCGTCACTCATTAAACATGACGACAATGTAGGCTTCAGCGGGTTTACCCATGCCGGTTGCCCCAAGGTGGTGCCGGTAGAGATCGCCAAAAGGGCGGAAGCTGAGCATGCAAAAGGGAATCCTTTCAAGATAGGCGTTTTTACCGGTGCCTCTACCGGTGACTCCATCGACGGGTCGCTGGCACGGGCCAAGGCAATCAAGTTCCGCACACCCTATCAGACCAACAAGGATATGCGTGAGGCGCTTAACAGGGGTGAGTTCGACTTCTTCGACCTGCACCTCTCCCAGTTGGCACAGGAGATTCGTTACGGTTTTCTCGGTACGATCAATGTGGCTATTGTGGAAGCTGCCGACGTGACCGAAAATGGTGAGATCGTACCCACCACAGGCGTAGGAATCACCCCCACCATTTGTCGCCTGGCCGACATTGTGATCGTGGAGCTGAATAAGAAAGTACCCACGAAACTGCGGGGATTGCATGACCTTTACGAACTCCAGGATCCCCCCAAGCGGCGCGAGATACCCATCTACGAAGTGCAGGGCCGTGTGGGACTGGAATATGTGAAAGTAGATCCTGAGAAGATCTTCGTGGTGGAGACTGAAAGAGACGGTGAAGGTGGCGGCTTTGCTCCGCTCGACGATGTGACTGCCCGTATCGGCAACAACGTGGCTGAGTTCTTTGTGGCTGAGATGAAGGCTGGACGCATCCCGCCACACTTCCTCCCCATCCAGTCGGGCGTGGGCAACATCGCCAATGCGGTACTGGGTTCAATGGGAACCAATCCTGACATTCCACGCTTCGAAGTCTATACCGAGGTGATCCAGGATGCGGTGATCGACATGATGCAGAAGGGAAACATCTCCTTTGCCAGCGGCTGCTCGCTTACCGTGAGCAACGAGGTGTTGGATAAGTTCTACAACGACCTCCCCTTCTTCAAGAACAAATTGGTGCTCCGTCCTTCGGAGATATCCAACAACCCGGGACTGGCACGCCGTCTCGGTATCATCGCCCTCAATACCGCCATCGAGGTGGATATCTTCGGAAGTGTCAACTCCACTCACGTGAACGGTACCAAGATGATGAACGGTATCGGGGGCTCGGGCGATTTCACCCGCAACTCATACCTCTCAATCTTCCTCACCCCCTCCACGGCCAAGAACGGTGCCATAAGCTGCATCGTGCCCAAGGTGACGCATGAGGACCACAACGAGCACTCGGTGAAGATCATCGTATCGGAATATGGTGTGGCCGACTTGCGTGGAAAGGGTCCCCGCAACCGTGCAGAGGAGATCATCAACAAGTGCGCACATCCCGACTATCGTCCGCTGTTGCACGAGTACCTCAACTTGGGCGTGAAAGGTCATATCCCGCAGGATCTCTATTCCTGCTTTGCCTTCCACCACGCTTTACAGGAAACAGGCAGCATGCTCAATACTGACTTCTCGAAGTACAGGAAGTAATTGATTGTCAAAAACAATGATTGGGAGGACCAGCTCTACTTTTGAGCTGGTCCTTTTATATTGAAGTTTTTCGTATGCCGGATTCATTTGATTCACTGTTTTTTTATTTTGAATCCATCTTATAAGGCTTGATATGCGATTGAATTTAGTCTTTATTCGGTCGTAACTCGCTCTTTACTGGTTCGAATATATTAGAGCCATATTAGAGCCATATTAGAGCCATATTAGAGCCATATTAGAGCGAGATTAGAGCGAGATTAGAACGAGATCCAAACGAAAGAGCTGAAATCCCGGATTGTTAGAATAGCAGAATTGAGATGAAAAGGAAAAAAAAGAGCTATGCGCATGCATAACTCTTTAACAGTGGGTTGTTGTCGGGATGACTGGATTCGAACCAGCGACCACTCGCCCCCCAGACGAGTACTCTAAACCGGACTGAGCTACATCCCGTAAAAGTGCCTGCAAAAGTAACACTATTTTTTGAAATGCACAAACCTTCTCACCCTTTCGTTTAAACTATATTATGAAATAATTTCGTCACAGTTAAAAAAAAAGTTGTTAATTTGCATCCAAAATGATAATGCAGAGGCTTTTTGTCAGAGTTTTGTCCGTCACCACGCCTATCGTAGTAATTGAGTTGAACCTGATTGAATCAGTGTATAACGTATGAACAGCCTCCTAAACAAATAAATCAATTGATGACATTTACTGCAAAGCAAATAGCCGACTTCCTGAACGGAGAAGTAATCGGCAATCAGAATGCGGTCGTATCCTCATTTTCCAAGATAGAAGAAGGTAAACCAGGAACACTCACATTCTTGGGAAATCCTAAGTATACATCCTTTATTTATGAGACTGCTGCCGATATCGTGTTGGTAAACAGTGATTTCATACCCGATAAGCCCGTCAATGCTACATTGATAAAGGTTCCAAATGCTTATACTGCTCTGGCATCCCTGATGGCGATGGTAGAACAGCAGAGGCCGGTAAAAGAGGGTGTTGCGGCGCTTGCGTATGTCTCAACCTCGGCTCTCACAGGAGAAGGGATTTATGTGGGAGAGTTTGCATACATTGGCGAGGAGGCCCGGATCGGCAAAAACTGTAAGATCTACCCTCAGGTCTATGTGGGCGACAACGTACAACTGGGTGACAATTGCATCCTCTACCCCGGAGTGAAGATTTACCACGATTGTGTGATCGGTAGCAACTGTATCATCCATGCGGGTGCCGTGATCGGTGCGGACGGCTTCGGATTCAGCAAGCAGGAGGATATCTACCGGAAGATACCACAAATAGGCAACGTGATCATTGAGGATGATGTGGAGATTGGTGCCAACACCACCATCGACCGGGCTGTGATGGGATCGACCATTATCCGCCGTGGGGTGAAACTGGACAATCTGATTCAGATCGCACACAACTGCGAGGTGGGTGAGAATACGGTGATGGCTGCCCAAGTGGGCATAGCCGGATCAACCAAGATCGAAGAGAGTTGTGTCCTGGGCGGTCAGGTAGGCATCGGGGGACACATCACCATTGGAAAGAAAAGCCAGATTGGTGCCCAGTCGGGCATCATCAGCAATACCAAAGCCGGCTCGGAGGTGATGGGATCACCCGC
>JAAZLV010000128.1 GCA_012799155.1 Bacteroidales bacterium
AAGAAGATTTCAGCCAATCCGAAGAACTATCCCACCGGGGCACACGTGCTGGTGGCGCTACTGGAGACACGGGTTGAGTTCGATGCCGACATGATCGAGAACATGACTCAGAAGATCACCCAGCTCAGTAACTCGCTCACACTGCAGGAGGCAGACGAGGAGCTACTCTCCGAGATCAAAAATCTTCAGGAAAAGACGATGCTCCTTAGGGAGAACATCATTGACAAACAGCGCACCGTCTCTGGCATGCTTCGCAGTGAGTTCATCCCCAATGAGCTGCAACCGAAACTCACCATCATTATCAAGGACATCAACTCACTGGTGGAGCACATCAAGTTCAGCTTCGACCGTCTCGACTACCTACAGGATACCTTCCTGGGTTATGTGAACATCGAACAGAACAAGATCATTAAAATCTTTACCATTGTTTCGGTCATCTTCATGCCCCCAACACTTATCGCCAGCATTTACGGAATGAATTTCGCCTTTATGCCGGAGATAGACAAGAAATGGGGTTACCCTCTTGCCATTCTCTTCATGGTGCTCTCCTCTCTCTTCATTCTCTATTATTTCAAGAAACGAAAGTGGCTCTGAGGTGACAACCTCCTATTCCAACATGTAATGCATAGCAGGCACTTTCTCCGGGAACAGGGTCGCAATCTGCTCTCCACGTTCACTGGTGTGATATCCCATGAGGTGTTGCGTAAGGTCAGTTATCGCCAGCTCTAGCATCGAATCAATCGGTTGTTCTACTTTAATGGCTATGCCCCCCGATATGGAAAAGATACCACTGTTCCGGCTAAGCAATGGATCAACCACTTTCAGTGAGAAGTTTATATCATCCTGTGCTGCGGCATATAGCTGCAATAGACGCTCCACATCGATGATACGCGACATGCCTATCAGATTTTTCTTGGGAGGGAAGTGATAAAGTGAGGCCTCCTCGACGATGGCACAAAAATCATCATATGTTTTCTGTAGTGTCATCTCACACCCTCGAAAATGGGAATCGAAAGCACGGTAAGCTGCCTGCAAGTCGCCTGGATGTAAATCGAGCACTTTTTTGAGCAAGAGCATCTGTTCAACGCCTGCATCGAAGGTTTGTGCAAAACCATATTTGGCATAAAAGCCGAGCAACCACTCCTCCTGCGGCACCAGCAACATCAGCGGGAACTCTCTCTCTCTAGCCACTTCAAAGCTGCGTAGTAAGAGCTGATGCATGATCCCTTTTTTGCGTGCTTCCGGTAACGTGCATACTCCCGATAGGTAAAGCACCGGAATCTCACAGCCGTGAAAGGTGAAAGTGTAAGGCAGCATCTGCAGCGATGCTACCGCCATCTCCCCCTCAAAATAAATCAGTGTCTGGTCGTCGCGATACTTGTGACGGAAGTAGACATCCATGTAATCGTCCGGGTCACCGAAGCAGCGCTTCCACATCGCCCTCACCGCTTCACGTGAATGTTCATCGGCAAAACGTATCATGATTTACTGTTGTTTGAGCCGTGCATTAAATTTCTCCAACAGGATATCGGGTTGATAGGAGAGTTTCGCTTTACGCAGGTTCTCGATGCCCATGTCCTCCTCCCTGTTGATATAAGTATAACCTTCGGTTTCATGCTCAGCAAACTGCTGGTTTATGATCGTATAGGCACCATGAATGGTGGTGAAGGCTTTCTCCACATGCACCACAATAGTGTCATCAGTGAGCGGCTCTCCAATGGTGAAGGCGGCGATCCGGTTGTTTACGCAGATCAGTCCACCCCGCAGCTGCAGCTCCTCGAAGTGATCGAGCATCATTGTGGTGGCATGATCATCGTATGTCAATGTGGGATCTTTCTCCTCCCGGTTCATCTCCATCCAGTCGTCGAGCATCGCTTTGCACTCTTTCACGATTTCAGGATGACCGGTCAGCGACTTGTACTTCCAGTCGTTCTCCCTCATGAATCGGTTTATATGGTTGCGTTTGCTCTGTAACTTCTTCCCCTTAAGGTGAGTCAGTTTCTCGATGCTATAAATATAGTCGGATACCGAACGGTTCAGCTTGTAATCGAACATATCCGGCATTTCTGCATCAATCTTATCGATCATCTCGCGGGTGAGACCCCGCATCTGAAAGAGGGTGTTGAACTGCTTGTGGTCCTCCATAATTACATGAATCCCTTCGCGGATATTACCTTCTCCAATAGGCATGAGATAGGAGTTGCGGCCGTTGTTGTCGTGAAAGCGGATGAAAAGCCATCCATCTTCCACGGCAAACTGAGTATCAAACTTGGAGCCCCAACAGTAAAGGTTCGTGAAACAGAGGTCTGAAGCCCTGTAATGCTGCCTGCAGAGATAACTATTGATCAGATCCCTGTCTTGCAGTGCAATTGGTTTAAATGTAAGCATAAATGGATTGTCTCTTTGTATGCGTATTGAGGTGAACAATCAGTGATCGGAAAAGTTTACAAAAAAAGCGGAATGATCTTCTCATCCCGCTCTTCAAATCGTAGTATTTTAAAATTTCTTGAAGCCGACGATTTCACGCACCTCACGGATTGTCTTCGCTGCGTTCTCACGTGCCTTCTCCACCCCTTCCTGAGTCACTTTGCGCAAATAGGCTTCATCGTTTTCAATTTCCAACATCCGCTCACGGATGGGAGCAGTCACGCTGATGATGTCGGCGGCCAGCTGTTTCTTAAGGTCTCCGTATCGAATCTCACACCTGTTCCATTGGTCGTCGAAGTGTTTTACAACATCAGGTGTGGATACCACCCGCAATAACGTGAACAGATTCTCGATACAATCAGGCTTCGCCGCATTTGGCTCAGTAGGACCGGCATCGGTGAGGGCTTTCTTCACCTTCTTCTCGATCTCCTTCGGACTGTCGCCCAGGTAGATGGCATTTCCTTCCGACTTACCCATCTTGCCACTGCCGTCCAGACCGGGTATTTTCACCAGCTCCTCGCCAAAGTTATAAGCCACAGGTTCCCTGAAATAATCGACACCATAGAAGTTGTTGAAGCGACGGGCAAACTTGCGGGTCATCTCCAGGTGCTGCTCCTGGTCCTTCCCCACCGGGACCTTGTGGGCATTGTGGATCAGGATATCGGCAGCCATCAGCGTGGGATAGGTGAGCAGTCCTGCGTTCACGTTCTCCGGTTGCTTGCGTGCCTTTTCCTTGAAGGAGGCGGTCTTGGAGAGTTCACCCAGATAAGCATGCATATTCAGGTAGAGGTAAAGCTCTGTTGTCTCATGCAGGTCGCTCTGTACGTAGATCACCGACTTCTCCGGATCGATACCCGCCGCCAGATAATCCACCAGTACGTTCTTTACATTCTGGTGCAACAGTTTCGGGTCGGGGTGGGTGGTGAGAGAGTGAATGTCGGCAATGAAAAAATAACATTTATTCTCTTCCTGCATTCTGATGAAGTTACGCAGGGCACCGTAATAGTTACCCAAGTGCAGCTTACCAGTAGAGCGAATTCCGCTTAATACTATATCCATGATCTCAATTTCAAATTTTCAGCCTACAAAGATAGAAAAATATCGCCAAAAGCGGAACCGATTTTTCGGTTACGCTTTTTTGTCGTATCTTTCAATCGAAATCCATACAGGTTCTAAACTAGTGTGATTAAGGAAATATTTCCGCAAATGCCACTCTTTTGAGTTGTAAAAGTATTACTTTTGTATTTTAATTAAAAAAACAGCTATATTAGCTAAAAAATCAGAAAACCTGTTTAAAAAAACTTCAACAAACAATATCTATCTAAACATTAAAACAGAACTTTATGAGTTGGTTAATTGATTCATCTATCGGACGGAAATTCGTGCAAAGTATTTCCGGCCTTTTCCTAGTGTTGTTCTTGCTGTTCCACATGTCGATGAACCTGGTGCTCATCTTCAGCTACGACACATACAACTTCCTCGCCAATGAGGTGTTGGGTGCCAACTGGTGGGCTATCGCAGGTACAGCCGTGATCGCACTCGGATTTGTGGTTCACATCGTTTACGCGATCATCCTCACGCTGCAAAACATGAAAGCCAGGGGTAAGAACCGTTATGCCTCATCGAGCAAGACAGACACCACATGGTCATCGCAGAATATGCTCGCCCTGGGAATTTTCATTCTGTTGTTTCTTTTCTTGCACCTCTACCAGATGTGGTATCAGATGCAGTTCAAGGAGCTCTTTATGATTGAGGGTGCCCGCCATGACGGCGCTGAACTGGTAGAAGAGATCTTCTCAAACCTCTGGGTGGTTGTGGTCTATGTGATTGCCTTCATCGCCCTGTGGTATCACCTGTTACACGGCTTCTGGAGCGCACTCCACACTGCCGGACTGAACAACACCATCTGGATGAAACGAATCAAAGTGCTTAGCAACATCGTTGCCACGGTGATTTCCCTCGGATTCATCGTTGTGGCCATCGCCGTTCACCTGGGATATTCCAACCTGTTAGGATAACTTTAGAAACTGAATATTATGAACAATTTAGACGCAAAAATACCCAAGGGACCTCTCGCCGAGAAATGGACCAACTACAAAAATCATCAGAAGTTGGTGAACCCTGCCAACAAACGCCGCCTAGACATCATCGTAGTGGGTACGGGTCTGGCCGGTGCCTCTGCCGCCGCCTCACTAGGCGAGATGGGATTCAAGGTACACAACTTCTGCA
>JAAZLV010000129.1 GCA_012799155.1 Bacteroidales bacterium
ATCCGTTACGACGAGAAGGCTCGTACAATCACCGTGAGCAATCGTGCCCAATTCCAGGAACCTGAGAAGATGGAGATGAGTTACCGTTTCGATCTCTCGGTGAACAATGCCGGCTGCATGTTGGTCATACGCGATATCTCCTATCAGGTGGCTCAACAGAATGCCTCTTCCTTTTTTCCCAAGGTTCATACTGCTGAACAAACCATCACCGATCAATCTGTCAACAGTGGTGGAGAGCAGGTTGAATGGCGAAAGGCTGTCAGGAGTGAGACGCTGAAAACTTTTAACAGTCTCCTGTCGGGAGTTGCCTCCATTTTCTGATGGGATACCCACCTGCAGCGTACCTTCTGACCTGAATAGGGAGGAGCTGCCGGTGAAAAAGAGTCTGATAGCATATAAATTAATTTGCCCGATTCTTTGGTAATTTAAAAAACTATGCTTAATTTTGCGCCCTGATTTGTCGGGAAGATTGTGTCCGAAAAGAAGGTAAACAACAAATACACCATATAGCAATGTCTAAGATTTGTCAAGTAACAGGAAAAAGAGCAATGGTTGGCAACAACGTTTCGCACTCCAATAAGAAGACGAAGCGTAGGTTCAACGTTAATTTGTTCACGAAGAAATTTTTTTGGGTGGAAGAGGATTGCTGGATCAGTTTGAACATCTCGGCATCCGGCTTACGCACCATCAATAAGATCGGACTGGATGCAGCCTTGAAACAAGCCGCTGCCAAAGGGTTTTTAAACGCATAAAGAAAGAGGAGAAGCAGCAATGGCAAAGAAAGCAAAAGGAAACAGGGTGCAGGTCATTTTGGAATGTACCGAGCACAAGGAGAGCGGTATGCCCGGCACCTCCCGTTATATCACTACCAAGAATAGAAAGAACACCACCCAACGGTTGGAGTTGAAGAAATACAATCCCGTCCTCAAGAAAATGACGGTGCACAAGGAAATCAAGTAAAACAGGATAAACTATGGCAAAGAAAGCAGTTGCGGGATTCCGTGATAAGAATACAACCACCGGACGCAGTCACACCAAGGTAATCAAGATGGTGAAATCGCCCAAGACCGGTGCATACAGCTTCAGGGAAGAGATGATCCTGAACGACCAGGTAAAGGATTACTTCACGAAGTAAATCCGTTAAAAATATGTAAAAGCTTCCCTGTGCCACCACGCAGGGAAGTTTTTTATTGACTATTTCGTAGATTTGCAATTGATTCGCAACCGTGCTCGGTAGCGGAAAGAGGATAATCAGAAGTCGGATATTGAATAAACAACCACTGCAATATGGGTCTTTTTGACAGATTCACCAAGGGTAAGAAGGAAACGCTCGACAAAGGTCTGGAGAAGACCAAGGAGAGCTTCTTCTCGAAGATCACCCGTGCCGTCGCCGGTAAATCGAAGGTCGACGATGATGTGCTGGACCAATTGGAAGAGGTGCTGGTCACCTCCGACGTGGGGGTGGATACCACCCTGAAGATCATTGAGCGCATCGAGGAGCGGGTAGCCCGCGACAAGTATGTGACGACCGACGAGCTTACAACCATTCTTCGGGAAGAGATTGCGCTGCTGCTCACCGAGAACAACAGCGACGACCTTTCTGAGTTCAGTGTGCCCGAAGAGAAGAAACCCCATGTAATCATGGTGGTAGGTGTGAACGGGGTGGGGAAGACCACCACCATCGGTAAGCTGGCATGGCAATTCAAACAAAAGGGGTTGTCGGTCTACCTGGGTGCGGCAGACACCTTCCGTGCCGCCGCCGTGGAGCAGCTCGACATTTGGGGACAAAGGGTAGGTGTGCCCGTGGTGAAGCAGAAGATGGGGGCCGATCCGGCTTCCGTAGCGTTCGATGCTGTCAGCTCGGCAAAGGCTCACAATGCCGACGTGGTGATCATCGATACCGCAGGGCGTCTGCACAACAAGGTGAACCTGATGAACGAGCTGACAAAGATCAAGCAGGTGATGAGCAAGATCATCCCCGACGCACCGCATGAGGTGCTGCTGGTGCTTGACGGCTCCACCGGCCAGAACGCCTTCGAACAGGCCAAACACTTCACCGCCGCCACCGAGGTGACGGCACTGGCCATCACCAAGCTCGACGGCACTGCCAAGGGAGGTGTGGTGATCGGCATCTCCGACCAGTTCCGCATACCGGTGAAATACATCGGCCTGGGCGAGGGGATGGAAGACCTGCAGGTGTTCCGCAGGAAAGAGTTTGTCGCTTCCCTATTCGGTGAATAATCAAGATTTATGATCAAGAACAAGATAGATGTGGTCACCCTGGGTTGCTCCAAGAACCTGGTCGACTCGGAACGGCTGATGCGTCAGCTGGTGGCCAACGGCTACACAGTAACCCACGATCCGGAGCAAGCCGATGGTGACATCGCCATCATCAACACCTGCGGCTTTATCGGTGATGCCAAGGAGGAATCGGTCAACATGATCCTCTCCTTTGCAGAAGCCAAGCAACGCAACAAGCTGAAGAAGCTCTACGTGATGGGCTGTCTCTCGGAGCGCTACCGCGAGGAGTTGGCGGCCGAGATACCGGAGGTGGACCGCTTCTACGGGAAGTTCGACTGGAACGGTGTCATCAACGACCTGGGCAAATCCTACTACAAGGAGCTGGAGTATGACCGCTCCCTCTCCACACCACCGCACTACGCCTATGTGAAGATCTCGGAAGGGTGTGACCGCACCTGCTCCTACTGCTCCATCCCACTGATCACGGGCAAGTACAAGTCGCGCTCCATCGAGGAGATCGAAGAGGAGATCCGGCACCTGGTGAGCGAGGGCGTGAAGGAGTTCCAGTTCATTGCACAGGATCTCACCTACTACGGCCTCGACCGCTACCGCGCCATGAAGCTACCTGAGCTGATCGAGCGGGTGGCCGACATCCCCGGTACGGAATGGATCCGCCTCCACTATGCCTACCCGGCCCACTTCCCCACAGATCTGCTACGCGTGATGCGGGAACGGGAGAATGTATGCAGTTACCTTGATATTGCCCTCCAGCACAGCAGCGACAAGATGCTGCAGCTCATGCGGCGCAACATCACCCGCCAGGAGACTGTCGACCTGATCAGGCGCTTCCGCGAAGAGGTGCCCGGCATCCACCTGCGCACCACCATGATGGTGGGTCACCCGGGTGAGACCGAGGAGGATTTCCAGGATCTGCTCGACTTCGTACGGGAGACCCGCTTCGAGCGGCTGGGAGCGTTCCCCTATTCGCATGAGGAGGATACCTACAACGACAAGCATTACAGTGACGATGTGCCGGCCGAGGTGAAACAGGAACGGATGGAACGGCTCATGGAGCTGCAGGAGGGAATCGCCCTCACGGTGAACGAGGCCAAGGTGGGCAAAACCATGAAGGTGATCATCGACCGCGAAGATCCCGACTACTTTGTGGGCCGTACCGAGTATGACTCACCCGAAGTGGACGGGGAGGTACTGATTGGAAAGGATAAAGAGCTTGCAATCGGTGATTTCTACCAGGTGAAGATCGATTCAGCACTGCCCTTCGACCTCTTCGGCAACGTGGTCGATTGATGGTCGCTCCGAATCCTTCAATCCTCAAATCTTTTTAATCACAAATCCTCAAATCAATTCAGATGACACACGACGAAACAACATCAACACTGGTCGATCGTTTGGGCTGGTCCCAAACAAAAGTGGACGAGCTGCTGCAGGCAACAGCTGAGGTGATGGGTGAATACCTCTCAGAGCCGGGAACCCTCTCTCTGCCGGGAGTAGGTCAACTGATCTCACATAAAGAACGTGAGTATATCTCGCTCAATTCTGAAACAGGTGAGCGAACCCTGATGCCACCTGCCGTGGAGCTTGAATTCAAGTTGTCCCCAGCATTGAAAGAACAGTTTTCGGAAATGAGGGAGCACTGACTCCTGTTTGTTATACCTGAAAAAACAATCTACACAATAGTGATGGAAAATAAGGATAAGATGGATCTTGCACACATTGTTTCGCTGCTGAGAAAAAAGCATCCTGAGATTGGCGAGGAAGATGCCGGTCGTCTGCTCAGCGAATGGATCACGCTGGTTCGTGAGTCAATCCTTCGTGAAGAGAGCATTGAGATTCCACATGTTGGCACCTTTCAATGCAAGCCGCTCAGTGAGCCGGGCGGTGATGAAAAACGTTTCCTGATTGATTTCACACCCTCAGAAAAGTTGCGCAGGGGAGTCAACAGTTATTTTGCCCATTTCGAACCCACGCTGCTCAACGAGGGAGTCACATTCAATGAACTGCCCGTAGTGAAAATGGGTGAGGAAAACATCGCTGTAGGCAGTGAAAACGTGATCGTGCGGGCGTCAGCCACTCCAACACCACGAGAAGTGGAGATGGAGGCACCCACCGAAGAGCTTCCCGAACCTGAGGAGGCACACACTGAAGCACTTCCCGAAGTGAAGGTGACGCCAGGCCCTGTTGAGCCGGATGTGCCAATGGAACCGTCGGAACCGGTTGACCCCGATCCCCCACAAAAGAATGTTACAAATGAGCTGGCCGAATCACTCCGGCAACAGCCCGACACAACGAGGCAAAGAGTAGTTGAAA
>JAAZLV010000130.1 GCA_012799155.1 Bacteroidales bacterium
CTCCATGATGGCCTTACCGGCTTCTCGCGGGTCAATGGCAGGAAGGGCGACCTCTCCCGAAGCGATTACCTGCTGACGCCTATCCTTGCTTAGCGGAGAAGGGGCATTGAGTACCCTGAATGCCATACGGCAGCTCTCCAGGTTGGAGAAGAGGTAGTCGTTGCGAACGATAAAATTCCCATTAAAGGAAGGTGTGACAAAAAATGGTTCGATCTGAATGGGAGCCCATACCTCCCTAACGGAGTAGTAGCTCCCCTCCTTCTGGCGATAGGGACCCAGGATGCCGTCGCTGCCGTTTGATCCGTCGGAATCGAGGATCCCTCCCTTGTCGGTTCGTTTCACGGCGTTATCGGAAAAATCCCACATGAATCCGCCCGCAAACAGGGGGTGTGAGCTGTATCTCTTCCAGAAGTCCTCCAGACCGGCTCCATGCCCCTGGTCGTACATGCCATGCATGAACTCGGTTGGCATAAAGACTTTGTATCCGTTGTTGAATCGAGCTACACCGGTAAGGTAGGTGGGGTAGTGGTGGGTGTCCAGATTGTCAAAGTCAGCCCAGGCATGGATCACATGCCTCTTTTGTGGGTCATGCTTGCGATAGAGGGGGTTGAGCTCATGGTTGAAGCCTCCCTCGTTTCCATTGCTCCAGAGTATGATGGAGGGGTGGTTCACGTCACGGGTAACCAGCGACTTCACCAGCTTCGATCCAATCTCGGTTCCATAGGCGTTCTGCCATCCCGCCAACTCATTCACGACAAAAATACCGAGTGAATCACACACATCCAGAAAGTGAGTGTCGGGTGCATAGTGAAATCGTACGGCGTTGATGTGCATCTCCTTGATTAGCTTTCCATCCATCAGACTGATCTCCTTATTGGTGGTGCGGCCTCCGTCAGGATGGAATGAATGACGGTTAATCCCTTTCAAAACCACCTTCGTTCCATTCACATAGAGTCCATCTTGTGGACGAAACTCCACGGTGCGGAAGCCGATCCGCTGTGTGTGTTGGTGTACCACTTTGTTGTTGCCATCCACCAGCTCCAGCTCGAGGTTGTATAGGTTGGGCGTTTCCGTATTCCAAGGCTCTGCATCGTCCCATTGAAAACGAACCGCATGTTCACTGCCCGCTCCAAGACTTGTTGTCTGCTCGGTAAATGTTGCATTTTTTTCAATACCGTAAAGTTTTACCGGTACAATACGGGCGTTAAGCGTGAAACCCTCCTCCAGCGGCGTGGTGAAAAGATCTGCATAGAGTGATCCGTCAGCCTTGGCATCAACTGCTATCCGGTGTATGTTTACAGTAGGTTTGGCTTCAAGGTATACGGGACGATAGATGCCACCAAAGATCCACCAGTCGGCTTTGCGTTCGGCTGCATTCACCAGCCGGTCAGCAGATTCCTTGCTGACCTTTACCTCCAGGTTGTTCTTCCCTGGTTTGATCTTATCGGTGATGTCATATGTGAAACGGTTGAATCCACCCTGGTGCATCTCTCCGGCGAGGGTTCCGTTCACATGCACTTCCGTATCGGTCATCACTCCCTCAAAAACAATGGTTACCTGTTTCTCTTTCCAGTTTGAAGGGATGCGGAACATCGTACGGTAGAGACCTGTTTCGGTTGAGGGTTTGCCTCCCTTTATGGTGTACCAGCGTCCATAACTGTATTCACCGAATCCCTGCAGCTCCCACTGGGATGGTACTTCTATTTTTGACCATTTATTGCTGTTCATGCCGTCGCTACAATAGAAATCCCATGTTTTGGTGTCTCCCAGCCCTGTTCCGGAAAGATATAGCGTTTCAGTTTGTTGGGCTGTTACATTTAAGGAAATAAACAGAAGCAGTAGCAATGTCAGTTTTTGCATTGAATTAAAATTATGGTATTATTTTATCCGATATTTCACAATTTACAAATTTAACCAAATCATGGGGTGGTGAGCTAATAAAAATGACATTTTACCTGTATAATTTGATATTGGTTTGTTTGACTTTTGTTCGGTTCTCGTTCTAATCTCGTTCTAATCTCGTTCTAATCTCGCTCTAATCTCGTTCTAATATATCCGAGGCATATTAGACGAAGATAAGAGAGAATTAAGGGGAAATTTAGTATTATGTGAAGCGATGTGCATATCTTTATGCCAATTTGTATAGTATTTAAATCATAATTTTCAGTTGATAGCAATTAGGTGTCACTATATTTGTAACATTAGCCGTCAGGCAGACTGACTGTTTGACCCAACTGCTTGAAAGTGAAACACTATAAATACATCTAATCATAACTTATAAACAGATGAAAGCTAAACTATTCTTTTGTGCCTTAATTCTGCAGGGGAGTATCATCACAGCCCAGAACATGACCGATGCCAGCCTCTTCCTGCGAAGTGACAGTACCCGTTATCTAGATCATGTCTCATCAGAATCAGGCGATCTTTACAGTGCCCTGGGACATCACGGTCCGGCAATTGAGAATGAATGGCTCGGACTGCGGCTCTATTTCGACAAAAAAGCGGCCATTGATGTCTATTCAAAAGCCAACAGGGGACTTGAACTCTCGCATTATAAGTGGTACCCCACACCGGAGCAGCAGAAACAAGGGAAAGGTGCCGACTACTACAAGGTAGGACCTACAGTCGGTTTGGGTGGTATTCGTTTGTGGGATGCTGAGAAGGTGCTCCCCTTGGATCCGGTCACAAACAGAACGGCAAGGGTTATGAAAGAGGGTTCTGTCTCTTTTATGGAGATGCTGTCGGAAGATGTGCCCTATCGCAACAGCAAGGTGGATATCCTTGTAAGGGTTACCGTTTATTCCGGTCTCAGAAAGGCCAAGGTAGAGGCATTTGCTTTATCGGATGCAGAGGTTGAATTTGTGACAGGCATCAATTATCATCCAGGACAACAGGTAGTGGTGGAAGAGGATTGCATCTTCACCTGGGGATTACACCCCGAGGATGTGGCTGCTGAGAAGGTGGAACTGGGTGCCGCAATCTTCCTGAACCCGGATGATTATGCACAGAAGATGGATGATGGCAACCAACATGTCTTTATCTCAAAACCGACAAGATACCTCAGCTACTGGATTTCATCGGCCAATGGAAAGGAGCCTTTCGTCAATACATTGGAAAGGTTTATGGATTATGCAAATTGGGAGATGAACACAAATTAATGTGTTGTTTCATGATACGGACAGTGAATTCGTTCAAATTCGGTAAATACCGGTTCTGTTGTCTTGCTGCGATTTTGATTACTGTTTTCACGAAGAGTGTAGTTGCACAACAACAGGAAACCGTTGCCGGCATCCCTGTCAACTACGATGAATCAAAGACAGGCAGCTGGGAGCTTCCCGACCTCTTTACCCTGCAAAACGGTAGCAGGGTGACCAATGCAAAGGAGTGGATGGAGCAACGTCGCCCTGAGATTGTCCAGCTCTTCGCATCGGAACAGTTTGGCAAGTGCCCGAAGCGGGTGCCGCGTCAGGCAAACCTCTTTGATGCCGGCAGCCTGGCACTCGATGGTAAGGCGCTCAGAAAGCAGGTGAGGCTCTTCCTTACCGAAGACACCGCCAGACACCATGCCGACATGGTGATCTATCTGCCGGCAGAGGCAACAGGTCCGGTGCCGCTCTTTTTAACGATCAGCTTCTTGCCCAACGCCTTGATTGTAGATGATCCCGGACTCACTCCGGGATACTACTGGAATCGTGATGGTGAAAGAGTCCCGGTGCAGCTCAGAGCCGAAAATCCCCGCATGGGCGGC
>JAAZLV010000131.1 GCA_012799155.1 Bacteroidales bacterium
AGCGACTGTGAGTGTTGTGCAGCAGAACCTACACCACCACCGGCAGCGCAACGGAAGACCACGGGTATCTGCCCCTTACCACCAAACATATATCTTGTTTTAGCAGCCTGGTTCACAATGTTGTCCATCATATAGACTACAAAATCCATGAAGGTGACATCCACTATGGGACGCATACCAGTCATAGCGGCACCGATGGCCGCACCGGAGATAGCATTCTCCGAAATTGGGGTGTCGCGTACCCGCTCCTTTCCGAACTCTTCCAGCATCCCAACCGAGGTTCCAAAGTCGCCTCCAAAAATCCCCACATCCTCACCCATGAGGAATACGTTTTCGTCGCGCCGCATCTCTTCCGACATGGCCATGATGATGGCATCGCGGACAGACATTATTTTCGTTTCTTTTTCCATTGATTATCGTGTGCTGTTGTTTTTAATCTGCATAAATATCTTCGAAGGCGGACTCCAATGTAGGTTCAGGACTGCTCAGCGCGAACTTGACCGACTCTTCCACTGCTGCCAGCGAAGCGTCGTTCAAATCATTCAATTCTTTCTCAGAAGCAATCTTATTATCTATTAGATAGTCGCGAAAACGGGTAATGGGATCCTTCTGCTTCCACTCATCCACCTCCTCCTTGGTGCGATACTTGCCGGGGTCGGAAGTAGAGTGTCCCAGCCAGCGGTAAGTAACTGCTTCCACCAGAACCGGACCGTTGCCGTCACGCACATATTTCACAATCTCCTCAAACTTGTTATAAACCGCCATCAGGTCGTTGCCATCTTCAATGAAGTGACCCGGAATGCCATATGATGCTGCCCGCAGGTAGTTGTAGTCAATGTTGATCACATCCTTGATGGGCGTGCTGATACCATAGAGGTTGTTGATTGAGTAGAAGATCACCGGTAGGTTCCAGATAGAAGCCATGTTCATGGTCTCATGAAAGGTACCTTCGTTCACGGCACCATCACCGAAGAAGCAGACCACTATTTTGCCGGTCTTCTTCATCTTCTGTGTGAGCGCCGCACCGATGGCCATCCCCATGCCGCCACCTACGATACCGTTGGCTCCCAGGTTACCGTTATCAAGGTCGGCGATGTGCATGGAACCTCCCTTACCCTTGCAGGTGCCAGTGGCCTTGCCCATGATCTCCGCCATCATGCCATTCAGATCGATCTCCAGGGCAATACTCTGTCCATGACCGCGGTGGTTGGAGGTGATCATGTCGAATCCCTTCTCGATGGCGGCTACCGCCCCCACATTGGCCGCCTCTTCACCAATAGAGAAGTGGGTCATTCCGGGAACCATCCCTTTTCTAACAAGCTTGTTGACTTTACTGTCGAAATTGCGTATATCCAGCATCATACGATGCATGTGTAACATCTTCTCTTTCGATAAATTGCTTTTTGTTGATTTTGTCTTCGCCATAGCAGCTTCCTTATTGTATTTTGTTTGTAGTTTTCTACATAATTAGAATGAGTCTACATAACAACACTATTTCAAACTTATTGTTTGTAAGGGCGTGATTTTTATATTTTATTAAATTTTAAACATACAATATAATCCCATCCCGACACTCTTCATTTAGAAAAATGTCAGGTCAGAAAAATGAATGGCACAAAGGTAAAAAAATATTTGCGATATTTTTATCGTAAATTGAAAAGATTTCCTATCTTTGAAGCGTTAAATGCTAAAAGATGTTTTCAAAAACATGTGAACATGGTATCAGGGCAATGCTCTTTATCGCTTCTCAATCACTGAATGAGAGGCGTGTAAAGATTGGTGATATCGTCCGGCAGACGGGATCGCCCGAAGCCTTCACCGGCAAGATTCTGGGACTCCTCTCCCGACATGGGCTTGTAGATTCCTACACTGGCCCTGTAGGAGGCTTCGAGATTAAGAAGGAGAAAATCCAACAGATTACCATCGAGCAGATCGTACGTGCCATCGACGGCGATGAGTTTTTTGAAGGTTGTGCCTTGGGACTTTCCCATTGTGATGAGAAAAATCCCTGTCCTATGCACCACTCAGTAGTGAAGATCAGGAAGAACATGTTTAAGGTATTGCAGCATACCAGTCTTCACGACCTGGTAACCAAACAGAAAAATATGGAACTGATATTAAAGCGATAAATTTTTTGCCTCTATTTACGACATATTTATCGTAAATATAACAGGAGAATCCGTCATAAGTAAAACCATAATGAACTTATATATGCATCCAATACAGCAAACAATAAAACAGGTCGCACTACCGGTCACCTTTCTATGGATCGGATTCGTCTCAGCCATCAGTTTCATGGAAGCCTGGCTAAAGTTCAGGGCTCCTGGAATAACCCTGCCCCTAGGTTTGGGAATTGGCAGCCTGGTCTTCAAGGCATTGAACATGATGGAGTGGCTTTTCGCTCTGCTCATCGCTACACGGTTCATCCTGAACCGAAGAAGTGAGACGAGAAGAAGCGTTTCCCAATACATGATCATCCTGTTACTGCTTCTAGTCCAGACACTCTGGCTGTTACCAGCACTCGATGCACGCATTCCCCTCTATCAACAGGGACTGGAGGTGCCTTCCTCTCCTTTACATATTTATTACGTGGTGGCAGAAGTGATCAAGGTGACACTTCTCTTCATCGTTGGAATCGGATTTCTGAAAGAAGCGAGATAAACCAATCAATCACCCATTAACAAAAGAACAACCTATGACACAGAAAAAACTTTGGATTGCATTCGCCCTGGTAGTCGGCATCTCCTTTGCCGTACTGCTATATTACGGCAACCAGATTTATCAGCAAGCGCCGCCTGTACCTGAGCAGGTAACCAATGAAGAGGGAGAACTGCTCTTCACTGGCCAGGACATCAAGGATGGCCAGAACATTTGGCAGAGCATCGGCGGCCAGGAGGTAGGCAGCATCTGGGGACATGGTGCCTATGTAGCGCCCGACTGGACTGCCGACTATCTGCACCGCGAGGCACAATACCTCCTTAACCGCTGGTCGCAGGAGGATTTGGGAAAAGCATTCAATCAGCTCACCGAGGTGGAGCAGGCAACCATGGAACGCCGTTTGCAGGTTTTTCTGCGAAAGAACACATACGACGAGACAACCTCCACTCTTGTAATTCATAGCCAACGGTATGATGCCTTCCGGGAACTCTACGGTCACTATGCCGGTCTCTTCATGGATGAACCCGCACTCGACGAGCTGCGAGCTGATTATGCCATCGCCCGCAACAGCATCCGCTCGGAGGACCGAATGGAGAAGATGGCGCAGTTCTTTTTCTGGGCCTCCTGGGCCTGCGTCACCGAGCGTCCCGGTTCCGATGTCACTTATACCCATAACTGGCCACCCGACGAGCAGATCGGCAACGTGCCCACCAGCGACCTTGTGCTGTGGACCGGTTTCAGCATCATCATGCTGCTACTGGGCATCGGCATCATGATCTTCCTGCAGGCACGCACCCGTGAAGAAGAGCCCCTGAAACCGGTCTCTGATCCGTTGATGAATCAAACCATCACCCCTTCCATGTGGGCAGTAAAAAAATACTTCTGGGTTGTAAACCTATTGATCCTGGCGCAAGTGCTGCTGGGAGTCATCACCGCACACTACGGTGTGGAAGGTGACGGCTTCTACGGCATTGACATCGCTTCCTTTATCCCCTACTCCATCACCCGCACCTGGCACATCCAGATTGCCATCTTCTGGATTGCTACCGCCTGGTTGGCAACCGGTCTCTACATCGCACCTTCACTTAGCGGCAGGGATCCAAAATACCAGAAACTGGGTGTCAATATCCTCTTTGGTGCGTTGCTGATCGTAGTTGGTGGCTCCCTTATCGGACAGTGGTTCGGTGTGATGCAACGGCTCAACCTGGTAGACAACTTCTGGTTCGGACACCAGGGATATGAATATGTGGACCTGGGACGCTTCTGGCAGATCCTACTGGTAGTGGGCCTCTTCCTGTGGCTAGCACTGATGGTGCGCCCCATTCTTCCTATCATCCGCAAGGGAACCTCCGAAAAGGGGCTGCTTATCCTCTTCCTGATCTCCTGCGCCGCCATTGCTCTCTTCTACGGGGCAGGTCTGATGTGGGGACGCACAACCAACTTGGCAGTTGCCGAATACTGGCGCTGGTGGGTGGTACACCTCTGGGTAGAAGGATTCTTTGAAGTATTTGCCACGGTGGTGGCCGCCTTCCTCTTCACCCGCATGGGACTGCTGGGCATCCGCTCCGCCACACACAACGTACTGTTCGCCACCATCATCTTCCTCACGGGTGGTATCCTGGGCACGTTCCACCACCTCTACTTCACCGGCACACCTACAGGTGTGATGGCTTTGGGAGCTACCTTCAGCGCACTGGAGGTGGTACCGTTGGTGCTGATCGGCTTTGAGGCCTACCACAACTACCGTCTGAGCAGGGCCACCGAATGGTTGAAAGATTACAAGTGGCCCATATACTTCCTGCTCTCGGTCTCCTTCTGGAATTTCCTGGGTGCCGGCATCTTCGGTTTCATCATTAACCCGCCCATAGCCCTCTTCTACATGCAGGGATTGAACACTACACCGGTGCATGGACACGCTGCCCTCTTCGGAGTTTACGGTATGTTAGGCATCGGTCTGATCCTCTTCGTGCTGCGTAGCATGTACCGCAAGCAGCAGTGGAACAACAAGCTAATCAGTTTCACCTTCTGGTCGCTCAACATAGGACTGTTGCTAATGGTCTTGCTGAGCCTTCTGCCGGTGGGACTGATGCAGACAGTGGCCAGCGTGAAGGAGGGGATGTGGTATGCCCGCTCGGCCGAGTTCATGCAGGAGCCGCTGGTCAACACCTTCAAGTGGCTGCGCACCATCGGTGACACCATCTTCGCAGTGGGTACGTTGACCCTCTTCTGGTTCGTATACCGACTCACCATCCTGAAAAAATAACATTCACCGGGAGGAGAGCATCCCCGGGAGCCGGCAACGGTTCCCGGGAAACCCCTCCCACAAACATCAAGCTTATGGAAATCAACAGAAACAGTAATATCGGACAAATCGTGGCAGAGAACTACAAGGCTGCCGCGGTGTTCAAGAAACATGGCATCGACTTCTGCTGCAACGGCAACCGCACCATCGAACGGGCCGTCGGCAAGAAGGAGGACGGCCCTGATCAATTGATCCGGGAACTGAAGGAGGCCGTGGCAGAGAAAAACAATGGCAGCATCGACTTCAAATCCTTCCCGCTCGACCTGTTGGCCGATTACATTGAGAAGACACACCACCGCTACGTGACGCAGAAGATCAGCGAGATCACCCCCTTCCTGCAGAAGATCGTACAGGTACATGGCATGAACCATCCCGAGCTGATGGAGATAGAACGGCTCTTTATGTTGTCAGCGGGCGACCTGTCGGCACACATGAAAAAAGAGGAGCTGGTACTCTTCCCATACATCCGGGGAATAGTCCAGGCACAACTCAGTGGCGGCAACAAGCCAAATAGTGTGATTGACTCGGCTGCCAGTTACATCGCCGAGATGGAGAAAGATCACGATGCCGAGGGAGAACGGTTCCGCACCATCAGCGCGCTGACCGA
>JAAZLV010000132.1 GCA_012799155.1 Bacteroidales bacterium
CTACCATCACCTCCACCTGGGTCTTCATGTCAACGTCGATGGCGCGGGCGAAGAAGGTACCCCTGGCACCGAAGCAAAGCTCTGCCGGGCGAAAGGGATCTTCCACCGTACCGTAGGGTGATGACTTTGAGACGAACCCTCTTGATGAGGTAGGAGAATACTGTCCCTTGGTGAGTCCGTAAATTTTGTTGTTGAACAACAGGATGTTGATATCCACGTTGCGGCGGACAGCATGGATGAAATGATTGCCTCCAATGGCTAGTGAATCTCCGTCGCCGGTAGCTACCCACACGCTCAGGGCAGGATTCGCTACCTTCACTCCGGTGGCGATGGCAGCAGCACGGCCGTGAATACTGTGAAACCCGTAGGTGTTCATGTAGTAGGGCAATCGCGAGGAACATCCGATACCTGAAATGACAGCAGTGTTGTGAGGATCTACGCTCAGTTCTGCCAGTGCTTTGTGCAGGCAGGTCAGGATGGCATAGTCACCACAGCCGGGACACCAGCGCACGGCATTTTCACTCTTGTAATCTTTGGCAAGATATTTCTGATATTTTATTTCTGTTGCTTCCATGCTTATTTTCCTTCCATCATTTGGGTAAATGCTTCAACCATATCACTCACCTTGAAGGGTTGACCCTCCACTTTGTTGTACTTGCAGATGTTGTTCAGATCAGCGAACTGACCGTTGAGGTAATTGGCGAACTGACCGTTGTTCTGTTCAGCTACAATAATCAAGTTGTATCGTTTTAACAGTTCATGGCTGTTCGCAGGGAGGGGGGAGATGTATCGGAAATGGGCATATGCCACCTTTTTACCATTGTCACGCAACCGTAACATGGTCTCCAGCAAGTGGCCATAGGTGCCGCCCCATCCGACTATCAACGTATCTGCATCGGGGTCACCCAACACCTCCTGCTCTGGTATGAAGTTGGCAATGTTGTCGATCTTCTTTTTACGGATATCGACCATGCGTTGGTGATTCTCCGGATTGGAAGAGATTACGCCGGTGAGTAGATCTTTCTCTAAACCACCGATGCGGTGCATATAGCTGGGTGTGCCGGGTACCCCCCAGTATCTTACCAGTGTATCGTCATCACGCATAAATGGTTTCCATTCACTGGCATCCCCTTTGAAATGGGTATGAACAAAGTGAGGATTAATGTCAGGATACTCTTTCATATCAGGAATCTTCCAGGCAGAAGATCCGTTTGCAATGTAGCCGTCAGTAAGCAGGATCACCGGCGTCATATGCTCCAGTGCAATCTTGCTGGCAGCATAAGCGCTTTCAAAGCAGTCAGTAGGGGAGGCTGCAGCCATCACTACCAGGGGACTCTCACCGTTGCGGCCATAGAGAGCCTGGTTCAGGTCTGTCTGCTCACTCTTGGTGGGCATCCCTGTAGAGGGGCCACTACGCTGTACGTCGATCACCACCAATGGCAGTTCGGTCATCACCGCCAGTCCCAATGCCTCACTTTTAAGTGCCAACCCCGGTCCTGAAGTGGAGGTGGCCGCAAGGCTACCGGCAAATGCAGCACCAATGGAGGAGGTGATTCCTGCAATTTCATCTTCCATCTGCAGTGCTTTCACACCAAAATCCTTCCTCTTGGCCAACTCCTGTAGGATGTCGGTTGCAGGGGTGATAGGGTAGGAGCCCAGGAAGAGCTGCAATCCCGCTTTCTCGGCGGCCGCGATCAATCCGTAGGCAGTGGCGGTATTTCCGTTTACGTCTGTATAGAAGCCCTTCGTGGCTTCTATCGGTTCTATCCGGTAGGTGGAGGCGGTAAGGTGTATGTTATTGCCGTAGTTGTATCCGTCGGTCAGTGCTTTAATGTTTGCAACAACTATTTTCGGCCGTTTGGCAAACTTCTGTTCCAGCAATTTGTCGGCAATTTCCAGTGGACGGTTGAAGAGCCAGCAGACAATGCCAAGGGCGAACATGTTCTTGCAGCGTAGCATCTCCTTATTTTCCAGTCCCGAATCTTCCAATGATGATTTGGTCATTGAGGTGATCGCTACCCCTATCGGTTGTATATCCTCCAGGTTTAGTTCATCAAAGGGATCCTGCGACTTGAAGAGTGCTTTGTCGAGATCTTTCTTCTGAAATGAGTCGGTGTCGAACAGTACAATCGAGCCTTTTTTCAAATAAGGTGCATTGACTTTCAAGGCTGCCGGGTTCATTGCTACCAACACATCTGTCTTGTCACCGGAGTTGTATACATCTTTTGCCCCTATACGTACCTGAAAACCGGATACACCATGCAGTGATCCCTGTGGTGCCCGTATCTCGGCCGGGAAGTCGGGGTAGGTAGCGATCTCGTTACCGAAGATTGCCGAAAGAGTGGAGAAAAGGGTGCCCGAAAGCTGCATTCCGTCGCCGGAGTCGCCTGAAAATCGGATAGTTACTTGTTTAATGTCGGTTACGACCGCATTCGTTGACATAATTGTTCGTTGTGGTTATTGAGTTGTTATCACTCAGATTTGTGTTCAGGGGTCAGCAAGCAACATCTGTTTGTTGATCTCTTCAAATGAATCTGCAAAGTAATAAAAGAGTGACCGAAAAAGCAAATAAATCGTGCAAACAGCCACTCAGTTTTTTTTGAACCTCAGAACACTAATCCGTATTAGACCATTGAGTGGGCATGCCGGAAATGTTATCTAACATCAGGGTAATCGTTCTATTTGAGCTCCCAATGCATTCAACCTATGGTCAATCTGTTGATAACCTCTGTCAATCTGGTCGATGTTGTGAATGGTACTTTTCCCTTTTGCACTCATTGCTGCAATCAACAGCGAGATACCTGCACGGATGTCGGGCGAGGTCATGGTCATACCTTTCAGGTAAAAAAGATTGTCCAAGCCAATCACCACTGCACGATGGGGATCGCAAAGGATGATCTGTGCTCCCATGTCGATCAGCTTGTCGACGAAAAAGAGACGACTTTCGAACATCTTCTGATGAATCAGCACACTCCCTTTGGCTTTGGTGGCCACCACCAGCATCACACTCAGCAGGTCCGGAGTCAATCCCGGCCAGGGTGCATCTGCGATGGTAAGAATGGAGCCATCGATGAAGGACTCAATGGTATAACTCTCCTGTCGTGGGATGAAAAGATCATCTTCCTGTTGTTCAATGGTGATGCCGAGGCGGCGGAAGCTATCCGGAATGATTCCCAAATTGGCTACAGAGGTGTTCTTGATGGTGATCTCGGAGGCTGTCATGGCTGCCATGCCAATAAAGCTGCCGATCTCAATCATGTCCGGTAGAAGACGATGACGGCAACCACTCAGTTGTGAGACACCCTGTATTGTCAATCTGTTTGATCCAATCCCTTCAATACGTGCACCCATACGCACCAGCATTCGGCTCAGTTGCTCCACATAAGGCTCACATGCTGCGTTGTAGATAATGGTTTCTCCCTCTGCCAGTACAGCTGCCATCAGCAGGTTGGCAGTGCCGGTCACCGATGCCTCATCGAGCAGGACATAGGAACCGATTAGTTTTGATGCGGTGAGGGTAAAGAGTTTTTTTTGCTCATTGTAGATCATATGAGCTCCCAGTTTCATAATCCCATTGAAATGGGTGTCGAGCCTACGGCGTCCAATCTTGTCACCACCCGGTTGTGGGACTACCGCTTCACCAAATCGGGCAAGCAGGGGACCGATGATCATGATGGAACCTCGAAGTGCTGCACTCTTTCGCATGAAATCATCAGACTGGATGTAATCGAGATCGATTCGATCGGCACAGAAAGAATA
>JAAZLV010000133.1 GCA_012799155.1 Bacteroidales bacterium
CCACCCTCGCCGGGACAGCTGCGCTGGCCGCGGCAGGGTGTAACTCTTTTGCCTCCGCCAAAGCAAAAGAGAATGATGCAGCAGGTAAGGCAGTGCTGAACATCTCCTTTCAGGAGGGCACGGCACCCGGTGAGACGCTGAATGAGAAGTTCGATTACATGGAAGCACACGGTGTGACCGGCTTCGAACCGCATGGTAAACCAATGCTGGCAAGGCTGCAGGAGATGAAAGATGCTCTCAGGGGACGTAACATCAAAGTAAGTGCCATATGTGCCGGCTTTGATGGCTTTATCCTTTCTGCCGATCCTGCTGTGCGCAAACAGTGCCGTGACTCCATGGCCCAGCTGATCGTGGCTGCAGGTGAGCTGGAATCGACCGGTGTGATCATCGTTCCTGCCTTCAACAGCCAGGTGCCGGTGATGCCTCATAACCAGGAGACACGTGATTTCCTCTGTGAGCAGTTCGACGAGATGGGTACTCTTGCCCAACAGCATGGCACCACGGTGATTTTTGAACCGCTGAACCGACAGGAGGCATTCTACCTTCGCCAGGTGGCTGATGCCGCCTCCATCTGTCGCGACATCAACAACCCCGGTGTGAAGTGCATGGGTGATTTCTGGCACATGACATGGGAGGAGAACAGCGACATGGCTGCCTTCCTCTCTGCCGGCGACCACCTGCAACATGTACATGTGGCCAGTCGCAAGCGTCGCAGCATGCCGGGTGAGGATGGAGAAGCCGACAACTATGTGGATGGTTTCAGGGGACTCAAGATGCTGGGATACGACAAGTATGTGAGCTTTGAATGCGGGTGTCAGGGCGACCGTAAGGTGGTCGTACCTGCTGCGCTGGAGCTGCTGCGCAAGCAGTGGGAAGAGGCTTGATCCAGGCTGCCGCATGGAGAAAGTAATCCGCGCATTGTCCTCCTACAAGGCATCCATTCTCCTGCTGCTGATCTTTGCAGGGGGATTGGCCACAGCCACGCTGGTGGAGAAGAACATGGGAACGGTAGCAGCGAAAATGCTGATCTACTATTCCCCCCTGTTCTTGTTTCTCCAGCTGATGCTAGTGGTTAACTTTCTCCTGCTGCTCAATCGATATCATTACATCCGTAAAAAGAAATGGACCCTCATGGTGATCCATGCTTCCCTCATCATCATCCTGGGAGGAGCTCTCACCACCCATCTCTTTGGCAGAGAAGGGCAGGTGCACATCCGTGAAGGGGAGAGCAGCGATGAAATGGTGATGCACACCTCCCGCGGCACCCGTGTGGAGAAGCTTCCTTTTCAACTGGAGCTGACTGATTTTAGGTTGCATCGCTATCCCGGTTCTGAGAGCCCCTCCTCCTATGAGAGTTCGCTTCGGATACATATCGACGGAGAGGTGCGAGAGGCTGAAGTCTTCATGAACAATGTGCTGGACCTGAAGGGATATCGTTTCTTTCAGGCTTCCTACGACCCGGATGAACAGGGTACCATTCTATCGGTGAACAGGGATCCGATAGGACGAACCATTACCTATAGCGGTTACCTGTTGTTACTGGTAGGATTTCTGATGATGTTTCTGATGCCGGACTCTCGCTATCGCAAACTGATCCGCAGTTTAAGGGAGCTCCGCTTGTCCGGGGGTGCAACAATTCTCCTGCTCTCACTCCTGCTGCTGTCCCCAAGCGATCTGGATGCCTCGGGGGTAACAGCTCAGGAGACTCACCACCAGAATATCGTACCGGTGACACATGCTGCCCGGTTCGGTGAATTGCCCGTACAGTTCCGCGGTCGCATCATGCCGATGAACAGCTTCTCATCCGAGATCCTGCGTAAACTTCACAAGGAGACTTCCATTAATGGGCTTAACAGCGATCAGTTCCTACTGGGCTTGTTCTCCAATCCAAAGCAATGGATGGAGCTACCCCTGATTGCCCTGCCCGAAAGAGAAATCAGCCGCCGCTACCAACTGCCGGAAGGGTATGGAGCCTATTCCGATTTCTTTGATCGGGAAGGAAACTACCGACTCTTGCCGGTGTTGGAACAGATTTTTCATCGTACACCGGCTGAGCGCACTAATGCAGACAAAGAGCTGATCAAGCTGGATGAAAGGGTGAGCATCCTTTACCAGCTGCTGCATCAAAAAATGCTGCCCATCTATCCTTTGTTGGGTGATCCCGGTCATACCTGGTTTGCACCGGGAGATGATCTCTCCCTTTTTACAGGGGAGGACTCGCTTTTCGTGACAACTATCTTCAACCGTTATCTGACAGCCGTGAGGCACTCACTGCAGAGCGATGACTGGCAAGAGCCGGATCGCTTGCTGCGTGAACTTGGCGCATGGCAACAGAAAAATGACACAACCTCTCTGATACGTCCGGCAAAGATCCAGGCGGAGATCCGCTACAACGGGATGCAGATCTTCGCTCGTGCCAGGGTGGGCTATTTTATTTTAGGTGGTCTACTGCTTCTCATTTCATTCCTGCGTCTGCTGAGAGAAAAGAGAGGATTGTACCATGCCGCCAATCTACTGTCAATAGGCATTGTAGCTGTCTTTCTCTATCATCTATATGGTATGGGACTCCGCTGGTACATTGCCGGGCATGCTCCCTGGAGCAACTCCTATGAGACCATGGTCTACATCGGTTGGGTCACGCTGCTGGCGGGACTGATCTTCGGACGCCGCAACAGCCTCACCCTCGCCCTGGCTACCCTCTTCGGAGGGGTGATTCTCTTCGTTTCCGGTCTCAACTGGATGGATCCACAGATCAATACGCTGGTGCCGGTGCTGAAATCGCCATGGCTGATGTTTCATGTGGCGGTGATTGTGGCTGCCTACGGCTTTTTTGGCATCAGCTTTCTGCTGGGAATGACCAACCTGCTGCTGATGAGTTTCCGGCATACCGGCGAGCAAATGAGCCTCCGCATCAGGGAACTGAGCATCATCAACAATCTCTCCCTGCTGTCAGGATTGGCACTGATGACAATTGGCACCTTCCTCGGAGCCGTTTGGGCCAATGAGTCATGGGGGAGATACTGGGGCTGGGATCCCAAGGAGACCTGGGCACTGATCACCGTGGTGATCTACTCCATCGTTACCCACCTGCATCTGGTGAAACGGTGGCAGAGCGAATGGCTCTTCAATTTGCTTTCGGTGCTGGCTTTCTCCTCCGTGCTGATGACTTTCCTCGGAGTAAATTACTTCCTGAGCGGCATGCATTCCTATGGTCAAACCGATACTTCAGCCTCCGTTTTTCTTTATATTGCGGCTGCCTTTGTCGCGGTCGGTATCCTGGGAATTGTCTCCTACAGGAAAACAGTAAGCAAACAGTTGTAAATATCTTTTCTGTATTGCTCGCCGGATAGTTCATGTTCCGGCGGTATCAGTCATGCATCAAATTTTCCGGAATCGGACTGCCACTTTTTGATTTTGAAAAGAGATTACGGACTGTAGATGATCCTGAAATAGACCTATTTTTGCTCGTATCTGATTCTTTACTGGTTCGTTACTGGTTCTAATCTATTAGAACCATATTAGAGCCATATTAGAACCATATTAGAACGAGATTAGAACGAGATTAGAACGAGATACGGATTTGTTAGCTCTCATTGAAGCATATTTAGAAGAAAATCAGCTAAAACAGGAGGAGGAAGAGAAGAATCAACAATTATCCGGACGAATAGAACACTCAAATTGTCCAAGAGCAGTAAAAGACGGAAACTTCTGTATCTGAATGAATGAAAAAGTATAACTTTGGATGTCCGAACTCACTATGTCTTTGGATGCGAAAATTGAATCACAAACTCACAAACATATCAACATGGTAAACTGGGGATTTATTGGTTGCGGAGATGTTACGGAAAAGAAAAGTGGTCCCGCATTCCGGAAGGTGGCAGGATCGGATGTGGTTGCAGTGATGCGGCGCAATGGTGATAAGGCGAGAGATTATGCCCAGCGGCATGGCATCGGGAGATGGTACGACAACGCTGAGGCTCTCATCAATGACCCGCAGGTTGATGCGGTCTATGTGGCGACTCCTCCGGGATCGCATGCAGAGCATGCCATTGCCGCCATGCGAGCCGGAAAGCCGGTATATGTGGAGAAGCCGATGGCGGCCACCTGGGCTGAGTGCCTTGAGATGAATCGCGTTTCGGAGGAGACAGGTGTACCTCTCTTTGTGGCATATTACCGTCGCACGCTGCCCTACTTCCTACGGGTGAAACAATTGATTGAGTCAGGCGTTCTGGGCGAGCTCTCAACCGTTGAAATACGTTTTGCCACACCACCGGGCAGAGATGATCATGACCCGGAACATCTTCCCTGGCGGGTGAAAAAAGAAATTGCAGGTGGCGGCTATTTTTATGACCTGGCATCGCATCAGCTCGATCTGCTTGATTTTCTCCTGGGAGAAATCACAGAGGCTGTGGGGTTCTCTTGCAACATGGGTGGATTGTATGAAGTTGAGGACAGTGTTACGGCTGCATTTCGTTTTCAGTCGGGCCTGCCTGGTAGTGGCTCCTGGAGTTTTGTTGCACCCTCAGACAGCCGTTCCGACCTGATTCATTTTACAGGTACAAAAGGAAAACTCACCTGTTCCACCTTCCTGTTCACCCCCATCCGTCTGGAAACAGCCCATGGGGTAGAAGAATTTATGGAGACGAATCCGGAGAACATTCAGTATCATCTGATTGAGAGCATTGTCAACTACCTCAACGGGAAAGGGAGGATGCCGGTAAGTACAGGGAGCACTGCTGCCCGTACCAACCGGATTATGGAAGTCATCCTGGGGAATATGCCCGGGTAAACATTCTTTTCAGAAGCGGCTCTTGAAAATCACCGGATTGATTGTGAGACTCACGTACGCCCAGTCCTGCCATGCATCGGGGTTGCCTGCAACACCCTTGGCAATTGGCATCGCATCCGTGGCCAGCATGAATGAGTATCCTCCTTCCAGCATGAAATATTTCCGGATGGGATAGGTGAAGGTGAAGTCAATCTCAGAGCCGAGTGCTTTCTTCATCACTCCCTCCACGTCTATTTGCCGGGGAGCGGTGAAGTTGTGATAACGCATGTCAAGACCCAGCTTCTTGCCTGCTTTCCAGCGTAGGCCCAGATACTTGTCCCACACGCCATAGTAATCATATCCCTTGAAGTAATCCATAGACCCCATGAAGGAGTGGTTGGAGCGGTAGAGCAGGTCCATCCGTGTAACTTTCTCACTATCGGGATCCTGTCCGGGGTGGAATTCAGTGCCTCCGTAGAGCGAGAAGCGTGGTGAGAGTGTATAACCTCCCCGCAGTGCCAGCATGTAGGCATTTACTTTTTCGTTAAGCCTGTTGGTGCCTGCTTGGTAGTATGCTGTTCCCATGATCTGCCAGAGATCATTTTTGAATCCGATGTTGCTGCCCATTGTCTGCATGTATACTTTATCTGAATGAAGCGGATCGGCAATTGGATCGGCAGTCTCGAATCCCAGGTTGATGAAAAGTGCCGAAGCTGTGAATCCTGTCGGGTTGCGGTACTGGTACCAGATCGTCTGCATATTTTGATAGGGTTGGCCGGTTGCCTCATAGAAAGTGCCTTCATTGGTTTTTTCGCGCGATTGGTTGTAGGCAAGGATTAAATGCAGTTTGTTATGATTGTTCTCATACCCCATCTTCAAGGCATCGTGCCAGATTCCGGTGGGGGTCCAGCTTGATTCGGAGAGGATTCGTCCGTCGTCGTAGCTGAGCGATTGTCTTCCAATTTTTGCGAAGTAGCCGTTATGGGTGAGCTGAGCCCATGCTTCATGCATGGTGAAACGGGCACCATCACTGTCGTTCTGCTTCTTCTGTCCCCACACTGAGATCTCCTGGGCAGCCATGCGTGCCGAAAGGAACCCGTTGTTGAAGTTAAGACCCACTCGGGCTCGGTTGGAAATGAAGGCGGAAGCCTTGTCCTCCTCCAGACGGGGATAGGCATAGCCATGACGGTATTCAAAGCGGGGCCGAAGATTGAGGTCGACCGATACTTCTCCTCCCGTTTCTTC
>JAAZLV010000134.1 GCA_012799155.1 Bacteroidales bacterium
AAAAATATATTGACTTAAGTGTAAAGCCTTTCCAACAATATACCGAGCCTCCTGCGCCGGAAGGTGTGGTAATCACCAATCCCCCATACGGGGAACGAATCAAGGTGGAAGAGCTAGAAGAACTTTACGGGATGATTGGTGAACGGTTGAAACATGTATTTACAGGGTTTAATGCCTATATCCTCAGTTACCGAAAAGAGTCGTTCGATGCTATCGCACTGAAACATACCCGCCGCTTCTTCCTCTACAACGGAGCATTGGAGTGTGAGATGCGAGAGTATGAAATATTCTCAGGCAAGCGTAAGGAACACTCTCGTGAGGAGCGGCCTCGCAATAGACGCGACGACACCCTCCTGAAGGAACGCAACTCCAAAGAGGGTTATCGCCGTTCGCGACGGGAAGAGCGGGAAGAAAGAGAGGTGCCCGCCGAGAGATCGGAAAGACGTTCATTTGATCCCGATCGTAAGTTGGGTAGGCGTCCATTCGATTCTGACCGAAAACCGCCCAGAACTGGATCAGAACAAGATAGAGCTGCAGGTAGGGGGGCATTCGATTCCGAACGTAAGCCTGTGCGTCGTTCATCTGAAAGAGAGCATGACGGCAGTCGATCATTTGGGAGGAGTGACGATAAGCCAAAGAGTTTTCAGAAGAAATCTTACGGTAAACGTGAGGAGAGTTCTTCGCGTGACCAGAAAGGCGATGGAACAAAGAAGGTACTCCGTTTGCGCCGTTCAACCGGAAAGGGAGGCAACGGTGATTCGTAATGAATCAACCTTTTCTTGAAAAATTACCCGGCATCGGACTCTGTTCCGATGCCATTTTTTTTGCCGCCTTCCGGTTAGTCTTGCCACTCCTGGTAAGCGGTATCTGTTTCACGACAATGATATGTTTCGGTTGCTCCAGGCGGGGAAGATGCTGTGAGCATATTTCGTGAGCAGTTGCGGGGTCTGATGCGGGTGTGATAAGCAGTACCAGCGCTTCTCCCAGCTTAGGGTCTGGCACCGAGGTGACCGCAAAGGGATAGCCAATGTGGGGTCGTAGCGCCGCCTCTATCGCTTCGATCTGTATCTTTATGCCACCGCTGTTGACTACGTTGTCTTTTCTCCCCAGAATCCGGAAGGTGCCATCAATCATTATCTCCGCAATATCGTTGGTGATCACCGGTATATCGACCACCCGAGGAGCATTGATAACCAGCGTCTGCTCTTCAGACAGTCTTACGCTGACGCCAGGAAGAGGGGTGTAGCAGTTGTCGGCATCCTTTCCGTTGATTCTGCGCAACGCGATATGTGATACTGTCTCGGTCATCCCGTAGGTGGAGTATATTGCATTGGGATAATCTTTCAATGCCTCTTCCAGGTTAGGGTCGATGACGCCCCCGCCGATCAACAGCTTGTCGATGTGCTTGAGTTGCTTTTTATCATCCTCCCTTTGTAGTGAGTTGTAGACCTGCAACGACACCATTGCTGCAAAGTCGACTTGCCGACTGATCCCTTCCAGCGGGTGGCCGGAAGGCTCAGCAACGAGCAGGTTGAGCCCTCCATAGATAGCACGAACCACCATCATCTTCCCGGCAATATACTCTAGAGGGAGGCAGAGCAGTGCCGTCTCACCCGCTTTCAGTTTCAGGTAGTCGCATGTGATGGCTGCACTCTGCATCATCTGCTCCTTGCGAACAGTGATCGCTTTCGGCTCACCGGTGGAACCGGAAGTGAAAAGGGTGAGCATAGGTGAGGGGGAGAACCACTCTTTCAGGAAACTGGCCAGTTGGCAATGAAAGGGCGATTGCCCGGCAAAAGTGGGAGGATTCTCCTGTATAAATGCCTCCTGTTGATAGCGTATCCCTTCAATCGTAATCTGTTTCATACGCCTGCAGGGGTTTATCGGGAAATGATCCCGAAGGATTGAACCACAATGCATCTCCCCTGATATCCAGCGGTAGAGGAATGTTGTTCTGGTAGAGGGAGCCGGTACCGAGACCTTGTGGCAGTGAATTGCCGAGGGTGGCGCACCACTGTGCGATGCTGTTGAGACCGATATTGGACTCCAATGCTGAGGTAATCCACCATCCTATTCCGAGTTCGGTTGCCAGTGTGATCCACTCATTGCAGCCGCTGATACCTCCATGCAATGAGGGCTTTAAGATGATGTATTGCGGTTGAATCCTTTCCAGCAAACGCTTCTTCTCCTCCGGGTAGCAGATGCCGATCAGCTCCTCATCGAGGGCAATGGGTAGGGGAGTGGTGTCGCACAATCGAGCCATTTCTTCACATTGACTTGCCTGAATCGGTTGTTCGATGGAATGGATGTCAAGGGTGGCCAGCCGTTGCAGCTTCACTTCTACCTCTCCGAGAGCAAAAGCTCCGTTGGCATCCACGCGGAGGGTTATCGTTGGGTGGTTTTTGCGGATGAACTCCAGCAGTTCCAACTCCTGTTCAAACCCAATGGCTCCGATCTTCAGCTTGATACAACGAAATCCCCTTTGTAGCAGGTTGTCGGCCTGTCGTCTCATCTGTTCGAAACTTCCCATCCAGATCAGTCCATTGATGGGGATTCCCTCCTCACCACGGCTAAAAGGGCTCTCCAAAAGCTGCCAAGAGCGCTGACGGTATTGTTGCAGGGCAGTCTCCAGTCCGAAAAGGATGGAGGGGTGGCGACGCAAAAGCTCACTCTCCAACATCTGTCGCTCCTCCAGCATCTGGCAGAAGTGGTTGAGCGTCTCAACGTAACTGTTGTCGTAGTCGCAACTTAGTCCGGGTAGCGGTGCACACTCGCCGATGCCGATGTGGGTTGGATCTTCATTGTTGCGGAGCACAACATACCATACCCGGTGTTCACGGTAGACACCACGGGAGGTGCCGGCAGGTTGCTTGAAGCGAAGGGTATAGGGGATGATCTCGGTCGCAAACACGCTGTTTACAGATTAGGGTAGTTTGGGGAATTTCTTGAAATTGGGTTTCCGTTTCTCCAGAAAGGCTTGTTTCCCCTCCTGTGCTTCCTCTGTAAGGTAGTATAGCATGGTGGCATCTCCCGCCAGTTCCTGAATGCCTGCCTGCCCGTCCAGCTCGGCATTGAGGCCTGCCTTAATCATGCGAAGGGCTAGGGGGCTGTGCTGCATCATCGTCTCAGCCCACTCTACCACCTCATCTTCAAGGCGGTTGAACGGCACTACTTTGTTTACCAACCCCATCTCAAGCGCTTCCTGCGCATTATACTGGCGGCATAGGAACCAAATCTCACGTGCTTTCTTTTGCCCTACGACACGGGCTAGGTAGGAAGAGCCGAAGCCGGCATCAAAGCTCCCTACACGGGGGCCCGTTTGTCCGAAAATGGCGTTCTCAGAGGCAATGGAGAGGTCGCACACTACATGCAGCACATGTCCGCCGCCAATTGCATAGCCGTTCACCATGGCGATTACTGGCTTGGGGATGGAGCGAATCTGCTTCTGCACATCGAGCACGTTGAGGCGGGGCACGCCATCCTTGCCAATGTAACCTCCCTTACCCTTCACGTTCTGGTCACCACCGGAACAAAAGGCCTTGTCACCTGCTCCGGTGAGTACCACCACGCTCACTTCCTCCATCTCGCGGCAGATGCGCAGTGCGTCGCTCATCTCTGTGGTGGTAGTGGGGGTAAAGGCGTTGCGGT
>JAAZLV010000135.1 GCA_012799155.1 Bacteroidales bacterium
ATCCTGGATGGTGTGATTCAGGATGCTGCATTTGAACTGAATTCCGTTTCACCCGATGAGATTGAGTCGATAGAAGTGCTCAAGGGTAATTCTGCAGTGAAACTCTATGGTGAGAAAGGGAAGAATGGTGTCATCCAAATTCACCGTAAAAAAAAGGTCGAGTGATGCAGTAGGCTGCCGATGAGTTCCGCAACCCCATTGCAGGACTTTGCAGGGACATTGGCTGGTATCCCCTCATTATCCCCTCATGATCCACTCATACTTTCATGAGGGGATCATGAGGGGATAACGAATGTAGATAGGCTGAATCCTTGCCAAGAATAGGTGGATTACGCACAGCTCAAAAGGATGTCACAATTTTGCCATGGGGGTATATGCATCGTGGTAAAAGATGAGGGTGCGTTTCTCTTTTTTCGCCTTGTCGAGGAACCGTTTCTTTTCCTCCATGGCGACAGCCACACTGTTGTCGTAGGCCGAGAGCCAGTTGAGTGCGATGTTGAGCGAGGTAGGCACCACATCGCCCGGGAAGGCATACTTCTCATTCTCCGTTTCGAAGAGCAGCACGATCTGTCCCGGAGTGTGGCCGTCGTAGAGCTCCAGCCGGATCTGGTCGTCCAGTTTCATGTCGCCAACCACGAACTGCAACTGTCCCGCATCGTATACCGGTTCGATGTTCTCGGGGAAGAAAGAACCCTTTTCGAAGAGGGTGGGGTTGCGGTAGTTCTTCCACTGTGCGAGGCTCACCCGGTAGGTGGCATTGGGAAAGGTGGGGACAGCTTCGTTTTTTTCGTTTAACACCGTGCTGGCTCCACAGTGGTCGAAATGGAGGTGGGTCAGGATTACATCGGTCACATCTTCGGGTTCGTAGCCGATCTTGAGAATTTCGTCGACAATGTTCTGCTGGTTGTAGGGTTGAAAGAATTTCAGGCGTGCATCATGCTTGTCGCCCAGTCCCGCATCCACCAGTATCCGCCGGCTCTCTGTCTCGATGAAAAGGCAGCGCAGCGACATCTCGCACATGTTCTTTTCGTCCACCTTGTACTTTGCTGACCAGTACTTTTTAGGCACGGGACCGAACATCACGCCACCATCTCCCAGAAAATAACCCGATTCAATGATATGGAACTTGAGCATATTGTTGTATTTTTGTGGCAAATTTAGTGAAAAGTTTCGGGTGCATTGACACCCCACCCCAAAACCCTCAGGAATGAAGATCCCCGACAAACAGGAAAATATTGCAGAGTACCTGCTCTACATGTGGCAGACAGAGGACCTGTTGCGTGCCTGCAACCTGGATATCGATCAGGTGCAGCGATCGCTGATTGATTCTGCCTATGCAACGGAAGAGGAGCGTGCGACAGCGCGTGACTGGTACGAGGGACTGATCATGATGATGAAGAGCGAAGGGGTGCAACAGGAGGGTCACTTGCAGATCAACAAAAATCTGATTCTCGACCTGACCGATACGCATCTGCGGCTCCTCAAAGATCCAAAGGAGTCTGAGTACATCGCGCTCTACTATCATACGCTGCCACACATCGTGGCTTTGCGGGCGAAGGCGGGCGGCAAGCAATTGCCGGAGCTGGAGACCTGTTTCACCGCCCTCTACGGTTATCTGCTACTGAAGCTTCAGAAGCAGGAGATCACCGGAGAGACGCAGGCTGCCGTGGCTCAGATTACATCACTGCTGCGACTGCTCTCAAAAAAATACCAGACCATTGACCAACAGAAGGAAGAGTAAGAGATGGCGATATTCACCGGCATGAGCAAGGCGTTGGGCGGTACTGAAAAGGAATCGCAGAAGGAGCTCTATTTCTACGGGTTAGTGCAGCAGCATGTGCTGGTCACCGGTGGCGACGGAC
>JAAZLV010000020.1 GCA_012799155.1 Bacteroidales bacterium
GAGCCAAAAAAAAGGTAGATGCCGGCTTCGAATTCATGCAGAAGGTCGGTATCGACTATTTCTGTTTCCATGATGTAGACCTGGTGGAAGAGGGCAACTCTCTGGAAGAGTATGAAGCTAACCTGAAAAGCATCGTTTCCTATTTGAAGGAGAAGATGAACGAAACAGGCATCAAACTGCTGTGGGGTACCGCCAACGTTTTCGGTAACAAGCGTTACATGAATGGTGCAGCTACCAATCCCAACTTTGACAGTGTGGCATATGCTGCAACGCAAATCAAGAATGCACTCGATGCAACCATTGAGCTGGGAGGTGAGAACTATGTCTTCTGGGGAGGCCGTGAAGGTTATATGACCCTGCTGAACACCGATATGAAGCGGGAGAAGGAACACCTGGCCACCATGTTGAAAATGGCACGCGACTATGCCCGTTCAAAAGGATTCAAGGGTACTTTCTTCATTGAACCCAAGCCTATGGAACCGACCAAGCATCAATATGACGTGGATGCAGAAACAGTAATCGGATTCCTCCGTGCCCATGGTCTTGACAAAGACTTCAAACTAAACATTGAAGTGAATCATGCCACGCTGGCCGGTCATACCTTCGAACATGAACTGCAGTGCGCCGTGGATGCGGGACTCCTGGGTTCTATCGACGCCAACAGGGGTGACTATCAGAACGGGTGGGATACCGACCAGTTCCCCATCGACCTCTACGAACTGACACAGGCAATGCTGGTAATCCTTCGTGGAGGAGGCTTGCAGGGTGGTGGCACCAATTTCGACGCCAAAACACGACGCAACTCCACCGACCTGGATGATATCTTCATCGCTCACATCGCCGGCATGGACGCCTTCGCCCGTGCCCTGGAGACGGCAGCTGCCATCCTTGAAGAATCACCCTATCTCTCAATGCTCAATGAGCGTTATGCATCATTCGATGAGGGTAAGGGAAAAGCATTTGAGGAAGGTAAACTCACGCTGGAAGAAGTGCGTCAGTACGCTCTTTCTTTAGGGAAAGAACCTGCACAGATCAGCGGCAAACAAGAGCTTTACGAAGCGATTGTCAACATGTATATTTAAATTGTTAGTAAACAGAAAGATCATCGACCTGTAATGGGTCGATTGATCTTTCTTTCTTTTTTGATATAGTATGTTCAAACCATGTTGTTTGAATTTGCTCTCCATTTCCTACTTTTCTTCTACTAATCTCTTTACTACCAATGAAACTGTTTATAGACCAATTCTCTTCCAGAATTATCCTTACCATTGCTTTAACACTGCTGATATCGTCAATGTACGGTTCTGTGAAACTTCCCCCTCTGATTTCTGACAATATGATAATTCAGAGAGAGAAAGAGATTCATCTCTGGGGCAGTGCCGATCCATGTGAAGAAGTGACAGTCCAGTTTCAGGGAAAAAAACATGAAACAGTAGCCGACATGCAGGGCAAATGGTCGCTGTTGCTGCCCTCCATAGCTGCAGGTGGCCCCTATACCATGCAGATCAATGAGATCACCTTGAACAACATCATGGTGGGTGATGTCTGGATCATTTCGGGACAGTCGAACATCGATATTCCGATTTATCGAGTCGAAGACCTCTACAAAGAGCTGACCGACACCTTGAAAAAAGAGAAGGTACGATTGCTGAAAGTAGCCAACAACACACAGTTAACGGGTCCTGAAGAAAACCTAGCTGATACTCGCTGGCGCATACTGGCACCTGAAAATGTATCAGATTTCTCAGCTCTTTCCTATTTTCTGGCCAACGACCTCTATGAGAAGACAGGTATCCCGCAGGGAGTGATTGCCACCAGTTGGGGAGGCACACCCATCCAGGCTTGGATCAGTGAAGCAGATGTGAAGAAATATCCCCATTATTACAATGAGTTGCTGCTGGCACGCAACAATGCATATGTATCGAATGTGAACAGGGCAGCACATACAGCAAGTCGTGCCTGGAATGAATTGTTGTACAGACTCGACCCGGGAGTGCAGGAAAAGTGGTATGCCACCGACTACGATGACCGTAAGTGGCAAACAGTAAACCAGTATGATTCGCGTAAATGGACCCGCACCGAACATGGTCCACATAACGGTTCTTACTGGTTCAGACAGGAGATCGAAGTGGATGCGTCACATGCAGGTGAAGCGGCTCTTCTGAGAGTAGGTTGTCTGGTGGATGCCGATTCTACCTACCTGAACGGAGTGCTTGTAGGCACGACCGGTTACCAATATCCACCGCGGAAATATCGCATACCTGAAGGTCTCCTGAAAGCCGGGAAGAACCAGATTACCATCCGCTTGATTGGCGGCAGCAATGCATCATTTGTAGAGGATAAACCCTATAAGATTGTATACGACAACGGAGAGGAACAACCATTGTCTCCTAACTGGAAATTCAGACATGGTGCTTATATGCCACAGCAACGGGTACAGGGAATCAGTTTGCAGAACATCGCCACTGCCTGCTACAACAGCATGATCTGGCCCCTTCACAACTTCCCGATAGCGGGAGTGCTATGGTATCAGGGTGAGTCGAACACTGGCCGTGCGGAGGAATATGAAGGATTACTGGGCGACTTGATGAACAACTGGCGGAAGATTTGGAACACACCTTCACTCCCCTTCTTCATTGTGCAACTACCGGATTATATGCCCCCCAGTGAGAAGCCTTCCGAAAGTGGATGGGTGAGATTGCGTGAGTCTCAACGCAGGGCAACTCTCAATGACCCCAATGCCGAGCTGGTTGTAGGTCTTGGCTTGGGAGAATGGAATGACATCCATCCCTTGCGTAAAAAAGAGATGGCTGAACGTGCATCTATAGAAATCAGGAGCAAAGTATATCGTCAGGATGTAACCGTTACACCGCGACTGGTGAGCGGTGAAGTATCGGGCAACAGCGTGATCCTGACTTTTTCTGATACTGTGATGGGAGATCACGATGGAAAGGTGTATGATGTTGAATTGTCAGGAGATGGTAGACAATATAGGAATGCAGAGGCTTTCGCAAAAGAAAACAAGCTGTATATCACCTGCTCGGAAATAATGAACCCGGTGAGTGTGCGTTACGCATGGCGCAACACTCCTCCCCGGGCAAATCTTAAAGGTGAGGGTGAGCTACCTCTACCAACGTTTCAATGGGATATGGCCCACTGAATGCTTACTTCACGTTGAAAGCCACCCGCAAGTCGTCAATATCCTCTTCCCCTATCGGTTGCAACGGCCCAATGGATGAGGCCATGACCAATGAGTTGGCCGAAAATTCTGCCACCTCCAGGTAATCGAAGGTGTTTAGCAATTTGTCACCTGTTACGAAGACACTGTCGTTCTCCACCAGGATCACCCTGTTTTTGTCGAACATCTTTGCCACGCTGTCCACATCATTGTAAATCAGCCCAAAAGGTATGGAGGGCACATCCTGCAGGAAGATCCAGCTCTCAGGAATAGTGCGCACATCAAACTTACTACCGCTCACCGCATGTGCCATCAAGTTCACCGGCTGTGTACAGATGATGGAGTTGATGTGCGGGTTCAGCTGGTAGATACGCTGGTGCAGTGCAACAGATCTACTGGGGGTCTTGCCTGCTTCTGCCATGCCGTTTTTGATTTGCACTATGTCACTCGGGACAATGTCCCAGCGTGCAATGTTGCTGGGAGTAATCAGAAAGTCATTCTCTTTCCATCGTACCGAAACAGTTCCATATGTTGAGATCATTAATCCCTGATTGCAAGCCCTGCGAATGATATTCACCATTTCGGATCGGAGAGCACGCTCTTCGGA
>JAAZLV010000136.1 GCA_012799155.1 Bacteroidales bacterium
GCCCTTGGGCGATCTGGGATGTCCTCCCGACGCGCGTCCTTCACCACCACCCATGGGGTGGTCTACCGGGTTCTTCACCACACCGCGGTTGTGCGGGCGACGACCCAGCCAGCGTGAACGACCGGCTTTACCTGATTTTTCCAGAGCATGATCCGAATTACCTACACTGCCAATAGTGGCCTTGCAGGCAGAAAGAATCTTGCGAACTTCACCGGAAGGCATCTTGAGGATCGCGTACTTGTCTTCACGCGACACCAACTGTGCGAATGTTCCGGCCGAACGTGCCATCTTGGCTCCCTGTCCGGGGCGCAACTCTATGTTGTGCACCACCGTACCGATGGGTATCACCGCCAAGGGCAATGCATTTCCTACTTCTGGGGCGGCATCGGGCCCCGACATCACTGTGGTTCCTACTTGAAGTCCATTGGGAGCAAGAATATAGGTCTTCTCTCCGTCGGCATAGTAAAGCAGCGCGATGCGTGCCGAACGGTTGGGATCATATTCGATGCTCTTCACAACGGCCGGGATTCCATCTTTCGTTCTCTTGAAGTCGATGATACGGTAACGTCTTTTGTGGCCGCCACCCAGGTAACCCATGGTCATCTTACCCTGGTGGTTGCGTCCACCCGTTGCCTTCTTTCCAACTACAAGAGATTTCTCCGGTACACTTGCAGTGATTGTTTCAAATGAACCGATAATCTTGTGTCTTTGCCCCGGTGTAGTGGGCTTTAATTTACGTATTGCCATGTTGTTTAAATATTGCTAAATAGATCGATCGTCTCACCTTTTCGCAAGGTGATGATTGCTTTCTTGTATGCGGCTGTCTTGCCGAAAACGACACCCGATTTGGTGTAACGGCTCTTCACTTTGCCATCATACTTCATCGTGTTCACACTCTCAACATGTACGTTGTAGAGTGCTTCCACTTCGTTCTTGATCTGAACCTTGTTGGCAGAAGGAGACACGATGAAGCCGTAACGGTTTTCATACTTGTCCGTCAGGGCAGTCTGCTTTTCCGTGAATATCGGTTTTACTAATACACTCATCTTTTATTCTCCTTTTGCGTTAAAGAGGTTATCAATTGCAGTCAGCGACGACTCGGTCATCACCAGGCTGCCACAATTCATAATCGCGTATGTGTTTATCTCAGAAGCTGTTATCACATTCACTTTCTGTAAATTTCGAGCCGACAAATATACGTTTTTATTTTGACCTGACAAAACGAAAAGTAGCTTTTTATCAGCCAGTTGCAGATTCTTTGTCAGCGAGGCAAATTCCTTGGTCTTCGGGGTGTCGAACGACAGATCCTCCACTACGATGATGTTGTTGTTCTTTGCCTTGAGCGAGAGGGCCGACTTGCGTGCAAGGGCCTTCACCTTCTTGTTGAGCTTGAAGCTGTAATCACGGGGTTTGGGACCGAAAACACGGCCACCACCCACCAACACGGGCGATTTGATGTCACCCCTGCGGGCACCACCACTACCCTTCTGACGAATCAGCTTGCGGGTACTGCCTGCAATCTCGTTTCTCTCTTTCGACTTGTGGGTACCCTGACGCTGGTTGGCCAGGTACTGCTTCACATCAAGCCAGATAACATGTTCGTTCGGTTCAATGCCGAAAATGGAATCGTCGAGATTCACCTTCTTGTCTGTTACCTCTCCTTTGCTATTGTAGATACTTAATTCCATTTCTTACTTCTCAATTAATACGATTGAACCTTTCGCTCCCGGCACCGATCCCTTCACGAGAAGGAGATTGTGTTCGGGGATTACCTTTACCACCTGCAGGTTCTGAACGGTTACCCGCTCGTTACCCATCTGTCCAGCCATGCGAGTACCCTTGAATACCTTTGCAGGGTATGAAGCGGCTCCAATGGAACCGGGGGCACGCAGCCTGTTGTGCTGTCCATGTGTGGCCTGACCCACACCGGCAAATCCGTGGCGTTTCACCACTCCCTGGAAACCTTTTCCCTTTGAGGTACCGATCACATCAACGTAAACGGCATCATTGAAAAAGTCAACAGTGATTTCGGATCCCAACTTGTAGTCGTTTCCGAATCCCTTGAACTCGGCCAAGTGTCTCTTGGGGCTTACTCCTGCTTTCTTGAAGTGACCTTGTTCAGCATTGGGGGTGTGTTTGTCTTTCTTGTCCACGAACCCGAGCTGAATGGCGTCATAGCCGTCATTGTCGGCTGTCTTCACCTGAGTAACCACGCAAGGACCTGCTTCGATAACAGTGCATGGAATGTTCTTTCCCTCGGCACTGAAAACGGATGTCATTCCGATTTTTTTTCCTAATAATCCTGGCATTTCTCTGTTGTTTA
>JAAZLV010000137.1 GCA_012799155.1 Bacteroidales bacterium
CAGGAGCATGCCTCAGTACCGGTGATCGTGAGCGGTCGCGGCAACAACTTCCTTTATATCGATGAGGATGTCGATTTTGAGATGGCCATCCGCCTGGTGATCAACGGCAAGAAACGTATCAGCGTCTGCAACGCCATCGACAAGGTTTTAATACACAAGGATCTGCCACAGTTGAGTGAAAAAGTGAACCTGCTTGTCGAACAGCTTGAAGCCAAAGGCATCAGCGTCTGGGGGAGCAGTGAGGTAGCTGCACTCTCCCCGGCAATCAGGCTGGAGAACAATGCCAACACCCTCTGCGAAGAGTACCTGGCACCCAAGCTCTACCTGACACTGGTGGAGGGGATGAGCGAAGCCATAGAGATGACCAACCACTACTCGGGAGGTCATACGGCAGTCATTGTCACACGCAACCGGGAGAAGGCCGATCTGTTCATGCAGGAAGCGGACTGTGCAGCGGTCTATCACAATGCCTCCTCCCGTTTCACCGACGGCGGTCAGTTTGGTGTGGGCGGTGAGATTGCCATCAGTACCCAAAAGCTCCACTTCCGCGGTCCCCTCGGCGCACAGGAGCTGGTCACCAACAAATGGTTCATCCACGGAGAGGGTCAAATAAGAGAATGACTGAAACAGCAACATAAACCAAACAGATTTAACGGGTTATCATACAGATGAAAAAGAAACTGATCATCAAGATTGGCACATCCACCCTTACAGCCGGCACCAACCGCATCTCCTTCGCGGTGATTGAAAGCCTGGCCAGGCAGATATTGGTACTCAGAGAAAACTATGAGGTGGTGATTGTCTCCTCGGGTGCCATCGCCACCGCCCGCCAGTTCGTGGAGATCAACGGCTACCAGCGAAACGTAGACTCAAAACAGGCGATGGCCGCCATTGGACAAACAAAGCTGATGGAGCTCTACGACACCATCTTCTCCTCCTTCGGCCTTAACATTGCACAGATCCTGCTCACCTATCGTGATTTCGAGAACCCTGTTGCCAATGAGAACACACGCAACACTATCAAGCGACTCTGGCAGGCAGGCTACATTCCCATTGTGAACGAAAACGACACCGTCTCCATCGAGGAGATCCTGCTGGGAGACAACGACAAGCTCTCGGCACTGGTGGCAGTGATCACCGGTGCCGACCTGCTGCTGCTGGTCTCCGACATTGACGGCATCTTCGACCGCAACCCCCACCTGCATGCCGATGCACGGCTCATCAGTGAGGTGACCGATCTGGAGAGCATCCGCAACTATATCGAAGAGAAAGAGTCCACCCTCGGCACTGGGGGTATGTCCTCAAAGGTGCATGCGGCAGAGATCTGCATGGAAAAGGGAGTGGAGATGTGGATCGTGAACGGACAGCGGGCCAACTACATCATCAGGGCCATGAATGGAGAGATACCTTGCACGCGGTTCAGGAGAGAGGATGGGAAGAGCTGACAATTGAGATAGCAACCGCAACTACAAAAAGATCAATGATGAAACATGGATTTATCGGCTTCGGCAACCTGGCCCGGGCCATATATGAAGGATTGAAGGAAGAGGAGGGGATGACATTCGCCTATTTTGCACGAAGTGACAAAGCGATGTCCATTCCTTTCCATGAGAAGCTGGAACAACTGGTTGATC
>JAAZLV010000138.1 GCA_012799155.1 Bacteroidales bacterium
CGCCATAGTTGCTGAATGCTTCTCCCAGACCATGACTAAGATATATCATCGAGGTAACTCCATCGAAGCGGAAGCCGTCGAAACGGAATTCATCGAGCCAGTATTTGCAATTGGAAAGTAGGAAGTGAAGCACCTCATCCTTGCCGTAGTTGAAACAGAGTGAATCCCACGCCTGGTGGTATCTTCTTTCCGGGTTGCTGTGAAAGTAGAGATCGTACGACCCATCCATGCGCCCCAGTCCCTCCATCTCATTCTTCACAGCGTGCGAATGAACGATGTCCATGATCACTGCAATGCCCATAGCGTGGGCTGTGTCGATCAGCTCGCGTAGCTCCTCGGGTGTACCGTTTCGGGAAGAGGGGGCGAAGAAGCTGGACACATGGTAACCGAACGATCCGTAGTAGGGATGTTCCTGGATGGCCATGATCTGAATGGCGTTGTAGCCGTTCTCCTTCACCCGTGGCAGCACCTTCTCCCTGAACTCGTTATAGCTACCAACCTTTTCCTCTTCGGTAGACATTCCCACATGTGTCTCGTATATCAGCAGTGGAGAAAGGTCAGCCTTGAAGTGTGAGTGTCTGAACTGGTAGCGCTGTTCCGGTTCCCACACCTGTGCGCTGAAAAGGGTGGTTGCTTCGTCTTGAACCACCCGTTTTGCCCAGGCAGGGATCCGCTCACCCGCACCACCGGGCCAGGTGAGATGCAGCTTATAAAGGTCTCCGTGGCTGATTCGCTCGGATGGGATTTTTACCTCCCAGACGCCTCCATCTCTCTTTTTCAGACGATAGGACTCCATTCGCTGCCACTGGTTAAAAGTGCCAATCAAAAAGATCTCAGTGGCATTGGGTGCCCACTCGCGCAATACCCAACCTTCATCCGTTCTGTGCAGTCCGAACCAAAGGTGGCCGGTAGCAAAGTCGGAGAGGGTGATCTTCCCATTCTGTGTGAGATCGGAGAGGCGTTTCAGGTAATAGGAGTGACGTCCTTCAATAGCTTCGTTGAAGGGAGCTAACCAGGGATCGTTCTTGATGATATCCAGCATGGCGGATTGGTATTATTTGGTATTACAAGAGGGCAATCTTGAGGATGATCTTTCTAATGGCTCCTTCTCCCACCAGAGGAGCATGACCATCTTCGGGTGAGAAGATGACGAACTCTCCCGGCTGTAGTGTCACCATCGTTGTGGGACGATCACGGAAGAACTCGATGTCGTTGGCTTCGTCGTAGCCTGTTTCTGAGTCGGTGAGTGTGGCAAGGGATTTCCATCCGTAACTTTCGGCACAGGAGACGGGGATCTGTATGTCGATGTACTTGCGGTGGGTCTCCAGACGTGCCTCTGCTTCCGGCTTCAGTTGTGTTTCAACAATGGAGGCCTTCAGCAGATTGCCTTCAATCTCAGTAGTCCCTGTGGATGCTCCCGCAACGTCAAGCTTGTTGATGTACTCAAAAGCCTTTTCGAACAAGGGATGCAGGTTGTAATAGTTAGCAGCATTTGCCAGGTTGTCAATGATCATAGTTTACTGGTTTTTTTGAGATCGGTTTGGACAAAGATAGCTAAAATATGGCATTGAGAAAAAAAACGTATCTTTGTGTTTTGAGAACTATAATCATTGGAATGCAATGAAACGACTGACAACCATTCTATCTATTATATCAGTATTAATTATGGGTGTTACGGCCCAGGAAAGTGAATCGAAAAATGAATCGACCTGTACGCTCGGGTTTGCATTCGAAATCAGCAATGACAAGAGCTGGGGATACATGGAACCGGTGGTGGTGCACATCACTCCCGGATCGCCTGCAGACAGGGCAGGATTGAAGTTAAATGACATCCTTCTCTCCGTAAATGGACATGGTACTTACCGACAATCATTACAGACATTGAGATCCTGGTTTGCAGAGAATGATGTGGAGGTAACCCTTGCAGTCCGCAATTTCAACCATGCTTTCAGGGAGATTCACTTCAGGAAGGATTGCCGTCACCCAAATGCCATCAGCGAAGCACAACTGGCACCCGTGTTTGCTTTTTACAGTCTGGAAGATGTGCAGGACCGACGCTTCCTTATACCGGTGAAGACGAGGAAAAATGAGGAGGCACTCTTTTATAGTTATCGAACCTTTGCTTTTGCTCCCGTAGATGAAGCGACCCGGGAATTGGATGAACGTATCAACGCGATCTTCATCCGTGAGCTTACGGCGAAAGGAATGACCTATGATCCTGTAGATCCCGATTTCATCATTCAGACTTTTTACAGTTATCAGAACAACTCACTCTTCAAGCCAGAATCTCCAACAATAGGGAGTTATCAACCTGTCTGGCGTTTCGATACCCGTAGCCACAGGACCATACGTCTACCGGTTTATGATCCTTCTGAAGCAGTTAGAATAGAAGATATCGCTTTCAACCTGGAGTTTGGCTACCGTTTTTACGACCGAAAGTTTATAGCCCCGGGCGAAATGAGCCTTATCTGGGAGGGTGAGGTTAAGGAGCGCCTCACGGAGAATTACCTATTGATAGATTATCTGGAGCTGAATCTACCGCTGATGCTGCTCAAGTTTCCCTATCCGGGCAATCCGGAGTTTGCAACTTATGAAGTTAAATACCAAAAGTATCATTATACAGGTATAGGTTATGATATGAACGACCTGAAGAGCGTGGTTTCAGTTGACCCGGGTTCACCCGCAGAGCTGGCGGGAATCCTCCCTGGTGATGTGGTGACCCATATTCAGGGGCAGCCGTTCTCTCACAGATCTTCCCAGTCACTGACCGAGGGTTATCGTCGTTTTATTTCGGAGACAATTCATCTGCGCGACAAGAATACGCGTTATACCGATTCAAACGGTTTCCGTGATTGTATGTTTTGGGACGTTGCCAAATATCATGCCGTTTCAGAGGCATTGGCAGATAGCAGACGCTACAGGGCTGCTTTCTCATACCTTTTTGGTTTCAATCAATATGTCGATTGGCAAACACCTCTTACCATTAATATAGGTATCGAGCGGAACGGTCAGCCTATGAGTTTTGCCGTCACACCTGAAGTGCTTACCAGCTCTCATATTTTAGCTGAATGATTATCGGGTTGGATATGAATTTATTACCTTCAGATGCCAGTTTGAGTACAAAAGAAATGAGAAATATTTCTTGAATTATCTGCTCAATTGTTTGGAGAGTATCGATAATCTTTACTATCTTTGTAGCCCTTTCGGATAAAAAGGAAATGGCGCGAAAACGTTGTAGAGACAACGGATGGAGCCAAACAGATTGATTTCCAATTTGATTTCCAGAAAGGAAAAAGAAAAATAAAAAAACTTTGAAAAAAGTTTTGGGGTTTGAAAAATAGTCCCTATCTTTGCACCCGCTTTTGAGAGGAACGCCTCAGAGAAAAGCAAGCAAGAAGCGATCTTTAGGTATTTACATACACATTTTGATAAGACATAAAGCAGAGTATACAAGGGTCTGTTTATGTTGAGCCGGCGAGCAATTACCGGTAAGAGATAAACAGACAGATTGGTACC
>JAAZLV010000139.1 GCA_012799155.1 Bacteroidales bacterium
CGAAAAGATGCACGCAAAGAGGTGCGCATCAAGCTGGTGGGCAAGTATGCCGAACTGCCGGACGCCTACAAATCGATCAACGAATCACTTTCTCAGGCGGCCATATACAACGACAGACAGCTTGTACTTGATGTCTGTCATTCCGAAAAGATTACCGACGAAAATGCAGTCGAGGTGCTTGGTGATGCCGATGGCATCGTGATCGCTCCGGGATTCGGTCAGCGCGGTATTGAGGGTAAGTTTGTCGCGTTGCGCTATGCCCGTGAAAATGATATTCCCACATTTGGCATCTGCCTGGGGATGCAGTGCATGGTGATAGAATATGCCCGCTCGGTACTGGGACTCGAAGGAGCCAACTCCACCGAGATGGACCCCATGACACCCCACAAGGTGATCGATCTGATGGAGGAGCAAAAGCATATCACCAACATGGGAGCCTCCATGCGTTTGGGTGCTTACGATTGTCTGTTGAAGAAAGGATCGCTGGCACACAAGGCGTACGGAAAATCGAAGATTGAGGAACGCCACCGGCATCGTTATGAATTCAACAATGCCTACAAGGAGAGTTATGAGGCTGCAGGCATGAAATGTAGCGGCATCAACCCCGATTCAGACCTGGTGGAGGTGGTGGAGGTACCCTCACTGCGATGGTTCATGGGAACACAGTATCATCCGGAGTACAACAGTACGGTGATTTCGCCCAATCCGTTGTTTATGAGTTTTATGCAGGCGGCAGCGGAGACAAGAGAATTGAAAAAGAAATAATAGCTTATCATTTTGCAGCCACCGGCTGCTGACAAATTTAATATGGACAAAAATACTATCATAGGATTGCTGCTGATCACGGCGATTATCATCGGCTTTTCTATTTACAACAGACCTTCTCAGGAACAAATTGCTGCTCAGAAGCGCATGCGTGACTCACTTGCACTTGTGGATAATGAACGTGCAGCTGCAACATCTAATAGTTTTAATGACACCCTTGAGGACGCTGCAAATGAGTCAATCAAGGGAAGCAATGCAGCCGATTTCTTCGGAGCAGCTTCCACAACAGCTGCGACTGCTGCCGATACTACGGTAGCCGCGAACCTTGCTTTATCCGATTCGCTCTCTTTAACTGCATCTTCCAATCAGATCGAAGAAACAGTAGTGTTGGAGAACGAAAAGGTAAGGATCAGGCTTAACACCCTGGGAGGAAGCATCCGGTCGGTTCAGCTCAAGGAATACCTGCAACATACCGGTGACAGCCTTTATCTCTTCCAGAATGATGAGGCCCGCTTTAACATGGATCTTTTCAACCGGAACAGTGTGCGCCTCTCAACCGAAACAGAGGTGTTTACCCCTATCCGTAGCGCTGACGGGAACAGTGTGACCATGCGGTTGCAGACCACCCCGGAACAGTATATCGATTTCGTTTATACACTGCCTGCCGATGAGTACATGATGGACTTTGAGGTGCGTGTGGCCGGTATGCGTAATGCCCTTCACCCGGAGAGCCTCACCAACTTCAGGATGTTCTGGGAGCAGGATATCCGTCAACAGGAGAAAGGCAGAATGTTCGAGAATCGCTATGCACGCATTCACTACAAGTACGACCGTCAGGATGTGCAGAAGATGAGTGAATCGAAGGATGATCAGAAGGAGCTTTCAGACCCCCTCAAATGGTTTGCTTTCAAAGATCAGTATTTCTCTGCAATTGTCATCGGAGACAAACCTTTTAGCAATACCATTCTCACCTCGAAAGTGCTGAATGCCCCCGACCATATCAAGTCTTATGCTGCTGAAGTGTGGGTGCCGGGTGAGATGAGTGCCGAAAGTGACCTGATCACTGCCGGTTTCAATTACTATTTCGGGCCGGTACACTTTAACACCCTGAAGGCTTACGACAAAGGAGTGAGCGACAGCTCGCAAAAGCTTGAGCTGGAAGAGATCGTTTACCTTGGCTACCGTTGGCTGAGCTGGGTGAACAAGTGGCTCGTGATCCCCATCTTCAATTTCTTCCTCTCCCTCAACTGGGGTATGGGACTGATCATTCTGATCCTGACGCTGTTGGTGAAGCTGGTGATCTCTCCGCTTACCTACAAATCCTACATCTCCTCCGCAAAGATGAGGGTATTGCGTCCACAGATACAAGAGCTGGAGAAAAAATTCCCCGGCAAGGAGCAGGATATGATGATGAAGCGTCAACAAGCCACCATGGAGCTATACAACAAGGTGGGGGTAAGCCCGATGAGCGGCTGCCTTCCCATGCTGATCCAGATGCCGGTGTTGCTGGCCCTCTTCTTCTTCTTCCCCTCAGCCATCGAGTTGCGCCAGCAGGGATTCCTCTGGGCCGATGACCTCTCCACCTTCGATTCGCTGATTTCATGGAGCGGTGACATTCCACTCGTGACCAAGTACCTGGGCAACCATATCAGCATCTTCTGTCTGTTGATGACGGTGGTGAACGTCTTCTACACCAAGTACAACATGAGCATGACCGACACCGGTGCACAGACAATGCCCGGGATGAAGTACATGCCCATCTTCATGTCGGTATTCATGTTCTTCTTCCTGAACTCCTATCCCGCAGGTTTGAACTACTACTACTTCCTCTCTACGCTTTATACCATTGTGATCACCCTGATCATGAAGCAGACCATCAACGAGGATAAGATACTCGCAGAACTGGAAGCCAACAAGAAGAAACCGAAAAAGAAATCAGGTTTCATGGCACGACTTGCCGAAGCTCAGAAACTGCAGGAGAAGCAGGCACGTGAGAAGGCAAAAGAGAATGCCAAACGCAATTACAGATAAGAAGTCAGTTATCTGATTCCATTATAAAGGCCGTCTCATCATTCAACATGAGATGGCTTTTTTTGTTTTTAATTTTATAATACCCATAACCTATTTCAGGACGAGACAGTCGGGTTCTCAGAGTGTCTAGCCTTATTACACCCTTATACCCCCCTTATATCCTCCTTATATCCACTCCCAAAATTATTAAAGTGGATATAAGGGTACAATAAGGTTAGAATAAAGGAATAGTTTTCCAAATTAGGCGATAAACCTGCAATTCTAACGTGGACAACGGGAATGTGATACTCACTC
>JAAZLV010000140.1 GCA_012799155.1 Bacteroidales bacterium
ATTCCACTTCTCTCCTTATGATGATGGGGTTGAGTGTGGCACTTAAGATGACGGTACGCTGGTTGCAGGTGGAAAATGAGCGCAAGGAGTTGGCGAAGGCCAAGTCGGAGGCGGAGCTTCAGAACCTGAAGAATCAAATCAATCCGCACTTCCTGCTCAACACACTCAACAACATCTACGCCCTGATAGAGTTTAACCCTCCCAAAGCTCAGCAGGCTGTGATGGACCTGAGCAAGCTCTTGCGCCACTTGCTCTATGACAACAACCAGGCTTTTGTTCCATTGAAACAGGAGGCTGATTTCATGCGCAACTACATCGAGCTGATGCGCATCCGCCTGGCCGATCATGTGAAGTTGACCACCCGCTTTGATTATTCAGAGACGGGCAACACCCTTATTTCTCCATTAATTTTTATATCTTTGATGGAGAATGCTTTCAAGCATGGTATAAGCGGTGAGCTTGATTCCTTCATCGATATCTCTTTGAAGGAGCATCCCGATGGCAAAGTGGAGTTTGTAACCCGCAACAGTTATTTTCCAAAGAGTGGTTCTGACAAGAGCGGCAGCGGCATCGGATTGGATCTGGTGAAGCGAAAGCTGGAGCTTCTCTATCCCGACAGCTATCTGTGGCATACCACCGTGGAGAATGATGTCTACTCTACCGTGCTGGTAATCGATACAAAAAAACAACAGGATGATACTGAACTGCTGGATCGTTGATGATGAACCCTTGGCGTTGTCCCTCCTCGAATCATATGTGGAAAGGACCCCGTTCCTGTGTCTCACCGGTAAGTACAGCAATGCCCTCTCGGCAATGAAAAAGATTGCCAGTGAGAAGGTGGATCTGCTTTTTCTGGATATTCAGATGCCTGAGGTAAACGGGATGGAGTTTGCCCGCATCATCGGCAGCCATACCCGCATCATCTTCACCACCGCTTTTAGTGAATATGCTCTTGAGGGGTATAAGGTGAGCGCGATCGATTATCTGCTGAAACCATTCTCGTTCACTGATTTCCACACTGCTGCCAAGAAGGCGCTCACCTGGTTCGAGATGATCGATCAGAAACCTGCCGCGGAGCACCGGCAGGAAAAAGTGGGCCTTTTCGTGAAATCGGAATACAAGCTTATACACCTGCTCTATGATGATTTGCTCTACATTGAGGGGTTGAAAGATTATGTGAAGATCTATACCGAGCATGAGGCTAAGCCAATCCTGTCACTTATGAGCCTCAAGTCGCTCGAGGAAGAGCTGCCAGTCGATCGTTTCATGCGGGTACATCGTTCCTACATCATCCATACGAACAAGATTACCAGCATCAACAAGAACAGGATCATCATCGCAAAAAAACAGATCCCGATAGGGGAGACCTACCGCCGGCAGTTTAATTTGATGATTGGAAACAGGTGAGTAGCACCCAGAACCGGAGAAGATATTCCAGGCGTGTCCATACAATGAGAAAGCCGTTCCAGCCATAGTGGCGGAACGGCTTTCAGTATCTTCAGCAGGGATGCGCTCTTACGAAAGAGTGGCAGTGAGCATCCAGACCGTTTTCTCCTGGGCGGAGATGAAATCACCCATCAGGGCAACCGTGCCCTCATCGTCGCCTTCAGAAGCTGTTTCCAGCACCTTGCGCTCCAGTGAGATCAGCACCTTCAGGTTGTCGAGGATCAGCTTGAGAATCTCCTTGTGGTCGCTTACCACCGCTGTTTCCTTGATAGCAGAAGCTTTCAGGTAGTCGCTGAAATTATGGGCAGGCACACCACCCAACATCAGGATCCGTTCCGCTACTTCATCTACCTTGGCTGCCGCGTCGTCATAATATTCTTCGAAACGAGCATGTGCACCAAAGAACATCATACCTGTTACATTCCAGTGAAAACCGCGCAGGTTGGTGTAGTATACCTGGAAGTTGGCCAGCAGTTCCTGCAATCCGTCAACTGTCTTTTTTACATTTTTGGGGTCTAAACCTAAATAATCCAATGTCTTCATAATTTACTTTTTAATGTTGTTTTTCTCATTTGTACTGCTACAAATATAGCGATTTTTTATGTGGTTTCAAAATAAATGAGGCACAATCATCCATAGATTCTAATTATAAAATCGAGTCCTGGATTCAGTTTAATGTGTTTTCAGAAATGGTATCCGAAGCTCACATAAGGGTGAAATTTTCGTGACAGACCGGAATAGCCCAGCTCCAGTCGCAAAGGTCCGGCAATGGAGAGAAAGGAATAACCGGTATTGCAGCCCCAGTAATCATCTCCCTTGTACAGATCGTAGAGATGATTGTTGTGAAGGGTGTAGTTGAGGTGAACATAGAGGTAATTCTTAGGTCTGAACTCATGGTGCAGCATGGCGTCGACAGATACAACCAAATTGCCCAGCACCTCCATGCCTGTTGACCCCTGTAGCGCTATTTGCTGGGGCAGGTAGTGCCCGTCATTCCTGCCACCTACGAAATTGCGGTAAATAAAAGGTACGCTGTCGTTCATCACGTATCGGGCTGAGATGCGAGGCGTAAGGAATGTCTTGTTACCCAGTTGCAACGGCTTGTAGAAGTTCAACTTCAGCACGCTGAGCGGCAGTTCATCCTGTAGTTGAAGGAAGTTGTCGGTGTGAAGGGTATAGCGAAATGAGAAATACTGTCCAGAGGTGGGAAAATAGGTGTTGTTCAGATTGTCATACACCCCATTGATCAAGTAGTTGATGTAGAGCTGATCCGATACTCCCTTCAGGGTGGAATGGGTATTGCGTCCCAGAAGGTTGGAATAATCGAAATATTCGAAGCCGGCACCCATATGCAGCTGTACGTTGCCAAAATAGAATTCCGAGAAGTGAAGATCAAGGGCATTGCGCATGACCTCAAGCTGGTAGGAGAGCTGCCCCCTGTTGTAGATGCTGAGGTCGTTGTTGCTGATTCGATAACTGATGCCGCCCTTATAAAAAAGACTGTTGTTGATGGAGTAGTCGATTTGCAGGTAGGGATCGCGACTGAGTCGCGTGGTGATGTCGATCATCGAATTGTATGATTCACTTAACCGGATGGTCGTATTGGCCAAGATTGCTGCCATGTCATTGGAGTTGAAGTGAAGCCCCAGGTTAAGGGTGTTATACTCCTTCGACTCCACCAGGAAGACCAGATTGAACGGTTGATTGCCATCGAGACGATACGTGACACGGGAAAAGAGCCCGGCACCGAAAATGCGCGCTGTCATCGCATCCAGCTCTTTACGGGTAACCTTTTCAATCCGTGCCGGCAACAATTGCAGTATACGCTTCTCATCGCGGGGGGAGACACCTTCAACGCTGACATTATCTACGAGTAGGGTGTCAAGTCGTATATAGGGATTCTGCCGTTCTCTTGTGAAGGATTCATTTCCGGTGATTCCCAGTGATGCTTTCAGTGTCATGAGGGCTTCCCATTGTTCCATGGCGGCCTGCTCACCACGTGCGATCAATGAGTCGATTGCCGGTTTCTGAAAATCCATTGACCCATAGGGATGCACATTAGGGGTGATCAGCAGGTCGGTATCATCGATATTCTGCGACTTCTTTTCTTTTCCCACGAAGTTTGTAAGCTGTTCG
>JAAZLV010000141.1 GCA_012799155.1 Bacteroidales bacterium
ATAGGCGATGGCCAGCGGCAACTTCCCCACTCCCTCGGGACCGTAGAAGATGCGGGCATGCGGAATGAAGCCTTGCTGCACCGATTCGATGAGGTGACGCTTCACATCCTGCAATCCTATGACGTCGCGGAAATACATCAGTAAATCTCTTTTGCCACCCGCCGGACGCTCTCGGTGGCCATCAGCGAGTAGAAATGAATGGAGGGCACCTTGTGTGCCACCAGCTCGCGACACTGGGCAATGCACCACTCTACTCCCACCTCTTTTGCCTCCTCATCGTTCTTGCACTTGCGCAGCTCCTTCTCCAGGGGCTCCGGTATTTCGGAGCGGAAGATCTGAGGCAGCACGGTGAGCTGGCTCAAGAGGTGCACCGGCTTGATGCCCGGGATGATGGGAATGGTGATACCCGCCGCACGGCAACGATCCACAAAAGCGAAGTACTTGCTGTTGTCGAAGAACATCTGGGTGACCAGGTAGTCGGCCCCATTGTCGGCTTTCATCTTGGTGTAATTGATCTCCGACTCCATGTTGGGCGACTCCTCATGCTTCTCCGGGTAGCAGGCCATGCCATACGAGAAGGATGTCTCGGGGGGTGTGAAGGTAGAGCCGTCGAAGGCGATGCCCCGGTTGAAGTTGTTCACCTGCTCCTGGAGTCCGGTGGCATGGTCGTGACTGTCCATGCTGCGCTGTTGTGGATCGAGCTTCTTGGTGTCACCCCGCAGCAGTAACAGATCGGTCACACCGAGAAAGGAGAGGTCGATGAGTGCATACTCGGTCTCCTCTTTCGAAAAGCCCTTCGATATGATGTGTGGTACGGCACGAATGCCATAACGATGCTGTATGGCGGCGGCGATGGCCACCGAGCCGGGGCGTTTGCGCACATTGGTCTTCCGGTAGACGCCGCTCTCATCTTCGCGGTAGATGTTCTCGCTGTGATGAGTGGTAATATTGATGAACTTGGGATCGAACTCCTTCAGTCGGTCTATTGTATTGAACACCTGCCCGATGCTGTTCCCCTTGAGCGGTGGTAACAGTTCAAAGGAGAAGGCAGTCTGCTGTGTCTTGTCAAACAGTTCAGAAATCTTCATGATGATTCTCTGTTGATAATTTATCCTATTCCGGCATATTAAAAGATTGCCCGGATCAGGTCCATGCCGTTGGCATAAAGTACCAGGCCGAAGAGCAGTACCATACCTGCTATCTGGGCATACTCCATGAATTTCTCGTTGGGCTTGCGGCGAGTCACCACCTCGTAGATGAGGAACATCACATGACCGCCGTCGAGCGCCGGTATGGGAAGGATGTTCATGAAGGCGAGGATCACCGACAGGAAGGCTGTCATCAACCAGAATGCCTGCCAGTTCCACTGTGCCGGGAAGAGGTTGCCGATGGCACCGAAGCCGCCCAATGAGGAGGCGCCCTCCTTGGTAAAGACATACTTGAACTGCGCCACATAATCTTTCAGCGTCTGGATGCCCATTCGGATACCGGCGGGGAATGATTCAAAGAAGCCGTAGTGGAGGGTCTCGGTACGGTAGATCTGTGGGGCCGCCATGGCGTAGAAGCCGAGGGTGCCGGCACTGTCGACTGCAATGTTGCTACTTTGCATGATGCCGTTTCGGTAAAAGTTGAGCGTCACCTCGCTATTGCGGTGGCTGTCGAGGGCAGCACGCAGATCGCTAAAAGCGGGTGTGGTGACACCGTTGACCGCCGTGATGCTGTCGCCCTGCTGCAAACCGGCAGTGTGTGCTGCGCTTCCCTCCATGGTCTGGAAGACCACTGCCGGCACGCGGTAGGCTGCAAAGCCCTCCTTGTCGGTCAGCAACGCCTGCATCAGTCCCTCGGGGATCGTCAGCTCCACCTCTTCACCGTTACGCAACACGGTCACATGTTCCGCGTCGGCGATGTCTAGCAGGGTGCGTACGCCGAAGCGTTCCAGCTCCTTCTCATCGGCACGCAGCAGGATGTCTCCGTCCTGGAAGCCGGCATTGCGGGCTGCCTGGCTGTACTCCATGCCCTGCGTCACATTGCGCAGCGGCAGGTAGGTATCGTTCC
>JAAZLV010000142.1 GCA_012799155.1 Bacteroidales bacterium
AGTGATTTGAGCGCACTCTGTTGTAGCTTGTTGCCCAACCAGGCACTGACGTCACGTTCTTCATCCGACCAGGAGATGGTATTGGGAACGAGCATCGTGCCAATGGGTTCATGGCTGTCAAACGCTTCACTCGGTGTGGTAAAGCCAATGCCGTTTTCAATCGCAAAACGTGGCAGTGCTTTGAAAAATTCAAAGATGCCAGTGTGAGCCGGTTGTAAATTGCCCAATGTCTCGTAGTTCATGAAGAGATTGATCAGTTCCTCCTCGGGAGGGGTGGCTACAATCCATGAAATAAATTTCTCTGCAGTAAGCGGATACTCGTTCCAGCTATAGTTGGAGAAGCGATAAGTAATGTCATCACTGTAACGGCTGTTCTTGAGCAACAGCTTCATCTCCGGACGTGTGGCGGCTTGGTAGATATAGTTGGGACTCTTCCATCCCAGCACATGTTTGGCGCCTTCTGTGATCATCCTTGTGTAACCCATGTCAAATACCATTTCAGCAATCTCATCGGAATAAATAAGTTCCGTATTGCGTACCACTGTGGGCTTAATACCAAAAAGCATCTCGATGCGTTGGGCATGTTGCTGTATCTGATTGCGAAATTCCTCCGGATCAAAAAGGCTGGAGAGTGAGTGGGCATAGGTCTCGGTCAGAAATTCTACATGACCGGTTTTTGCGAGTTCACGGAATCCATCAATCACCTCAGGTGCAAAGATCTCCATCTGCTCCAATGCTACCCCCGAGATGGAAAAGGTGACCTTGAACTTACCATTGTACTGATTCACTAAATCAAGCAACATTCTGTTGGCAGGTATGTAGGAGCGGGCAGTGATTTGCTGGAGAATCTCCTCATTGGCATAATCATCGAAGTAATAATGATCTCTGCCAATATTGAAGAAACGGTACCTCTTCAACCGGAAAGGCTGGTGGATCTGAAAATAAAAGCAAATATTTTTCATATAGTGTTGTATTTATTTATCTAGATTAGACTGTCGTAGATGTGACGAATCTTCAGTCCGGCATCTTCCCATTTGATGTTGTCTACCTCATTCTTTCCTTCCTTTTTGAGATGTTCCGCCATAGCCGGGTAGGTGCAGATGGAATAGATGGCGTCGGCCATCGCGTCCACATCCCAATAGTCGGTTTTGATCACATTGTGCAGGATCTCTGAACAGCCTGATTGGTATGAGATGATGCTTGGAACGCCACATTGCATAGCCTCGAGAGGTGAGATGCCAAAAGGTTCAGAAACCGAGGGCATCACATAAACATCGCTCGATTTGAGCATCTCATACACCTGTTTGCCCCGCAGGAAGCCTGTGAAATGGAACTTGTGGGCAATACCCCTGTCAGCTACCAATCGGATCATCTGATCCATCATATCCCCGCTGCCGGCCATCACGAAGCGGATGTGATCAGTCTTGCGGATCACCTGGGTGGCCGCATCCACAAAAAACTCCGGTCCCTTCTGCATGGTGATCCTCCCCAGAAAGGTTACAACCTTCTCCGATACGCCAGACTGACGTTCAATGGCATCAATCTCGGGACTAAGGGGATCTACTGCATTGTGTACGGTGGTTACCTTCCAGTAGGGTTGGTGGTAATATTCGATAACAGTCTTACGTGTCAGATCGCTCACACATACAATGTGATCGCAATTGTCCATTCCATCCTTTTCGATGTTGTAGACTATTGGGTTGGGCTTCCCCCTGCTCCGGTCGAATTCGGTGGCATGTACATGTATCACCAGTGGTTTGCCGGTTACACTTTTGGCATGAAGACCTGCCGGGTAGGTAAGCCAGTCATGGGCATGAATGACATCGAAGGCGTAGGAGCGGGCAATCACACCCGCAACTATGGAGTAGTTGTTTGTCTCCTCCAGGATGTTGTTGGGATATCTGCCGGAAAACTCAAGACATCCTAGATCGTTGGTGTGCATGTAGCTGAAATCCGCGTAGATATGATCACGCAATTGAAAATATTCTTTCGGATCCATGAACTTCTCCAGACTGGCTTGTGCTCTTTCCCAGTTAATATCGTGCCAGACAATGGGGGTGTTGTTAGCACCTATGATCTTGAGGAAGCTCTGGTCTTCATCCCCCCACGGTTTGGGGATCACAAAGGTGATCTCCATATCCCCTTGTTGTGCCATCCCCCTGGTAAGCCCATAGCTGGCTGTTCCAAGGCCTCCCAATATATGTGGCGGGAACTCCCAGCCAAACATTAATGCCTTCATGCGTCTTTATTTATGATTGTTGATGTCGTTGCCGACTCAATCCGTTCGGTTCGTTACTGGTAATCATTGATGATTTTTTGTGCCCTCAAGAGTTCTGCAACACTCATTGCAAATGAGTATCCACCGTGTGCCATGAATGGCGGGTTGGGATCATAAAACTCTGAGAGAGTGCCGATACAGTCGTTTTGCATCTCTCCTTCCATCTCCACCATGATCCGGTCTACCAACGACAGGCCACTTCTTTGGAATAGCTTGAGATAGGCTTCTATGTAATGGCCCAATAACCAGGGAAAAGCCATCCCGTTGAAATAGGTGAACTTTTTCTCTTTCTCGCTACCCCGGTATTGAGGGTGAAAACGGGCACTCTTTGGGGTCAGTGAGCGGATGCCACAAGGAGTCAGAAGCTCCTTGGTGACAAAATCGATTACCGATTTCTTTTGGTATCTTTCCAGGGGTGAATAGGCTAGTGAGATGGCAAGAAGCATGTTGGGGCGTACATCGGGATCCTTGAAGTTGCCGTCAACATAATCATATAAATAACCGGCATCGTTCATGAATTTCTCCTTAAACGAGTTGCCGGCGAGCCGTGCTTTTTCTTCCAGTAAGGCAGCTTCTTCCTCTTTTCCGGTATTGCGTGATATCTCTTCCGTAAACTTCAGTGCATTGTACCATAGGGCGTTGAATTCTACCAGATATCCCGATCGTGGTATGACGGGTTTGCCATTATGAAGTGCATTCATCCAGCTTACAGCTACATCCCTTCCATAAGTGCTAAGCAGTCCGTCTTCCTCTTGGTATGCGAGGTTAGGATGCTTTCCAGATAGCAGATAACCAATGATTTCAAATAGAAAAGCAGAATACTTTTCTGCGAAACGTTCTTTCTGTTCATTGCAGTATTGTTGAAGTGACCAAATAACCCACAATAACACATCCGGATCATCTATCTGCTTGAGGATGCTTTTGGATGGTTTGTCATTCATGAAGTTTCTGAGATGAGGAATCGCTGTATCCATGATTTTCTCGAAATCGTCTGGTTTGTCTATTGCCAACGTGCAGCCGGGAAGAGCAATAAACTGGTCACGTGCCCGCACTTTGAACCAGGGATATCCTGCCAGGAGGTAATATTCATTCTTGCCAGGGATATAGTAAAACTGGTGACTTGAATTTTTCAGGCAATTGAAGAAACTTGACCTAGGTGTACGTTTATTGATTTCGAGTTCATACTCGTTAGATAGATTGGCCGGATCAACCATCATGTCACCTGCTGAGAAGATGATCGATTCGTTCTTCTCTATCGGCATCTCAAAATATCCCGGTACATAAAGATCTTCCTGGTAGGTATCCCCGTTAAGCAGATCCTGCAGATATTCAATGTCCTTGTACCAGTCGGGATGATATACAAATTCCGGTTTCTTGCTGAACTGCATGTACAATTCAGGGTATCCGAAATACATGCAGGTGCTGATACCATTCTCTACCTCCCTGAAAGAGCGGTCCACCTGGTCATTTTCCCGTGTAAGTTGTGATATCTTACGGAATGCCAGGAAGGGGCGAAATCGGATGGTAGTGGGAGAGTGGGCATCCAGCAATGTATAGCGGATCATAATCCGGTTCTCTTTCGATGAGAACATGACCTCTTTCGACAAAATCACCCCCCCGATGCGGTAAATGGTCTTTGGTATACTGTCAGAGTTGAACTCCCTGATATATTTATGGCCCTTTGGACTGTAATTGTCACCGGCATATCGGTGAATGCCCAGGTTGAACTCAGCCCCGTGTTGGATCACCGTCTCGTCGAACGAGGAGAGAATCAGATGGTTCTCGTCATCCATGTAGGGTACGGGCATCACCAGCAATCCCTGGTACTTGGTGGTATTGCACCCCGAAATCGAGGTGTTCTGGTATGCGCCTTTTCGGTTGGTCCTTAAGATATTCCTGTAGAGGGAATATTCAAGGTTAATCATCAGCTCTTTGTCAAATTTAAGATAACTCATCGCCAGTAACAATTTAGGGTAGGGTGCCTTCCGTTGAATTCCTGCGAAAGATAATAAAATTGACTCTATCGGGCAAGCGAATAAAAGAATTAATTGATTAATCCCAATCTAATTTACACAACCGGGGAAATGTTTGTACTTTTGTTGCTGATCAACTTGATCAAGATCCCTTGATGATGGAGCAGCTTGATAGAGATAAGGTAACACTGGTAAAGAGACGGATATGGCTTGCATCGATTCCGGCCATTCTTTTTCTGGCTCTTATTTGGTTGATTTTCCTGGTCGGTCAGACCATCCTTAACCAGTCTGAATCCATGCGCCTGGGCATCATGCCCGGTCAATTGAGAGGTCTTTGGGGAGTATTCTTTTCCCCTTTACTACACACCTCATTCTCCCACCTTTGGTCCAACAGCCTTTCATTGTTCATCCTCACAAGTTTTCTCTTCTACTTTTACAGTAAAATAGCAATCAATGCCTTTGTTGCCTTGTGGATTATCAGTGGAATGATCACATGGCTCATTGGTAGGGATGCACTCCATGTGGGTGCCAGCGGACTCGTTTTCGGGATGCTTTTCTTCCTGTTCTTCAGTGGCATTCTCCGCAAATATATTCCACTGGTAGCGGTATCCCTTATTGTGGCATTTATTTACGGAGGATCTGTTTGGAGCATCTTTCCGGTTACTGAATTGGTCGATGCTTCCATATCCTGGGAGGGTCATCTTTCCGGAGCTCTTGCTGGATTTATCATGGCAATGGTTTATCGTAAGAAGGGACCTCAGAAACCGGAAGTGGTATGGGCAGATGAGGAGGAGGTGGAAGATGAGACCTGATTTGAGAAATGGGATTTAGGAATAATGCACATTTTTCTCTATTTTTGCAGGATAAAGATTGTCAATCAATACAACAATTACAAATATATGAACAATATGTCAGGAACAATCAGAGCTGCCATCGTAGGTTATGGCAATATCGGAAGATATGTGCTGGAAGCACTAGAGACGGCCCCCGACTTTGAAATTGCCGGCGTGGTAAGACGTGATGTTACAGAAATACCTGCTGAGCTTCAATCTTACAGGGTTGTGACAGATATTGCCCAATTGGAAAAGGTGGATGTCGCACTTCTTTGCACCCCTACACGAAAGGTGGAGGAGTATGCCAAGAGCTGTCTGACAAAAGGCATCAACACCGTTGACAGTTTCGATATACACAACCAGATCGTGCAGCTGCGAAGTGCGCTCGATCTCACTGCTCGCCAACATGATGCCGTCTCGGTAATCGCGGCGGGTTGGGACCCGGGCAGCGATTCAGTAGTGCGTACGCTACTGGAGGCATTGGCTCCGAAGGGAATCACCTATACCAACTTCGGCCCAGGTATGAGCATGGGACACACTGTGGCTGTGAAAGCCATTGAAGGAGTGAAAGCGGCGCTCTCCATGACCATCCCCACCGGTACCGGTGTACACCGGCGCATGGTTTATGTGGAATTACATGAAGGGTTCGATTATGCATCCGTTGCTGAAGCGATCAAAAAAGATGACTATTTTGCACATGATGAAACCCATGTCTTCCAAGTGGAGGATGTAGAAGCGCTAAAGGATATGGGACACGGTGTGCTGATGGAGCGTAAAGGGGTGTCGGGCAAGACACAGAATCAACTATTCAGTTTCGATATGCGCATCAACAATCCCGCATTGACTGCACAGGTTCTGGTCTCTGCTGCTCGTGCCTCGCTGAAACAGCAGCCGGGTGCCTATACCTTGGTGGAGATACCCGTTATAGACTTGTTGCCGGGTGATAAGGAGGAGTGGATCAGGAAACTGGTCTGATTTTTATTATCTTTGTCAAAAATCTGAATCACATATGGACTTACTATTATCAGTTACCTGGGATGTGGACCCCACACTGTTCACCATTTTTGGAAGAGAGATTCGCTGGTACGGCCTACTCTGGGTGGTGGGACTGATCGTAGCGGTATCAATGGTGCAGCGCATCTTCAAACATGAGGACTTGCCTGAGAAATGGTTCGACTCCCTCTTTGTATACATGATGGTGGGAATCATCGCCGGTGCACGACTGGGACATTGTCTCTTTTACGAGCCTGGTTATTACCTTGCCAACCCGTTGGAGATCCTCAAGGTTTGGGAAGGAGGTCTGGCCAGCCATGGCGGTGTGATCGGAATCATCATTGCCGTATGGCTCTACTCCAGGAAGGTGACAAAGCAGAGCATGCTCTGGACCTTCGACCGGGTGATGGTACCTACCGGCTTTACAGCTGCCATGATCCGTCTGGGAAACCTGATGAACCATGAGATCTACGGGGGACCTACCGACAAACCCTGGGGCTTTCGTTTCGTGGATAATATCAATCAGTGGATGCAGGGTGCTGAGCCGGTTTTCACCGAACCGTCTCACCCAACACAGATTTACGAAGCTGTGGCCTATCTTGTAGTGTTCGGCATCACCATCTGGCTTTATTGGGGAACTGATGCAAAAGATCGAAAAGGGTTGATTACCGGGGTGGGGATCTTGATCATCTTCCTCTTTCGCTTTTTTGTGGAATATATCAAAAATGTGCAGGTTGATTCAGAAATCGCCATGCGAGAAAGCACCGGTCTGATATTAGGTCAGTGGCTCAGCGTGCCATTCATCATCTGGGGACTCTGGCTCATTGTTGCTGCACTGAGACGCCCGGCAGTGATGGCTGACACGCCTCGCCAATCGGAGATGGCAAAGCCCTACACGCCAAAAAAGAAGAAGTAAACTTCCAATAATCTGCCAACATATCAACTTATTAACTTCGAATTTCGAACATTTTTCTATGTCCAAACGACTTGAAATTGCCAAGGATGTCTATTACGTGGGTGTGAACGACCGCACTAAACATCTCTTTGAAAACCTTTGGCCACTGCCCTACGGAGTCTCTTATAACTCCTACATCATTGACGACGAAAAAAGGGCTCTGATTGATACCGTTGATGTATGCTACTCCGATCAATTTTTTCAAAAAATTGTGACTGCCATAGGTGATAAACCCATCGATTATCTAATAGTGAATCATATGGAACCGGATCACTCAGGCTCCATCGGACTGTTACTTGGCCGCTACCCCGATATTCAAATCGTGGGGAACAAGCACACGGTGAAAATGCTCAAGGGTTATTATGGCATTTCAGAGAACGTGATCCAGATAGAGGACATGCAGACACTAAACCTTGGCAGCACAACCCTGCAGTTTTACCTGACACCAATGGTACACTGGCCGGAGACCATGATGACTTACCTGCCCGAAAAAAAAATGTTGTTCAGCGCCGATGCGTTTGGTACATTTGGTACGCTTGATGGTGGTGTGATGGACAGTCAATTGATGCCAGAGCGCTACCGGAGTGAGATGATTCGTTACTATTCCAACATTGTGGGTAAGTTTGGTTCACCAGTTCAGACAGCACTGAAGAAGCTTGCAGAGGTGCCAATCGAGGCGATCTGCTCCACACACGGTCCAATCTGGACAGTGAAGGAGAATATTGCGGAGGTGGTAGGTCTCTATGACAGGTTGAGTCGCTATGAGGGGGAAAATGGACTGGTCATCGCCTATGGGAGCATGTATGGTCATACCGAGCAGCTGGCAGAATTGATTGCTGCCGAAGCAGCTGCCAATGGTATCCGGAACATTGTGATGCACAATCTTGCCAAAAGTCACATCTCTGATGTTATCCGTGATGTTTTTACCTATAAAGGGTTAATCATCGGATCTCCCACTTACAACAACAAACTTTATCCCAGCGTGGAAAGCCTTCTCTCCGCCCTGCAAAACAGATCCCTTAAAAACCGTTTCTTTGGCTATTTCGGCAGCTTCACCTGGGCTGATGCCTCGGCAAAGCAGCTGGCAGCCTTCGCGGAAGAATCGGAAGTTGAGCTGGTGGCCGATCCGGTTGTGATGAAACAGGCGATGATGGATGAGGTAGAAGAGAAAGCTCTTGCATTGGCCAGAAGCATGGCATGTAAGCTATTGACGGGTGCAGCCGTCTCATCCGACAAGAAAACCGATTGTCACTAAATAAGATATTGCAACATGAGACTGATTATTCAACCCGATGCCGCGCAGATGGCACAGTGGGCAGCAAACTATATCGCTGCAAAAATCAATGAGGCGGCTCCTACAGCCGAGAAACCTTTCAAGTTGGGACTCCCAACCGGTTCATCTCCCTTGCAGACCTACAAGGCCCTGATTAAACTCTACGAGGCAGGGGTAGTGTCGTTTGAGCATGTCATCACCTTCAACATGGATGAGTATATAGGACTCCCGAAGGATCACCCGCAGAGTTACCATACCTTCATGTGGGACAACTTCTTCCAGCATATTGATATTCTAAAGGAGAACGTGCACATCCTCAACGGGATGGCTGACAAACCTGAGGCTGAGTGCGCTGCCTATGAACAGGCGATCGTTGATGCCGGTGGAATTGATCTCTTCCTGGGAGGAATTGGTCCTGATGGACACATTGCATTCAACGAACCGGGCTCTTCGCTTAGCTCGCGTACGCGCATCAAAACGCTCACCACCGATACGGTGATTGCCAACTCCCGATTCTTTGACAATGATGTGAACAAAGTACCAAAAACAGCACTTACTGTCGGTGTGGGAACTGTGCTTGATGCCAAAGAGGTGTTGATTTTGGTAAATGGACACCACAAGGCCAGAGCTCTCTATCATGCGGTGGAGGGAGCAGTCACGCAAATGTGGACCATAAGCGCTCTGCAGATGCATGCAAAAGGGATCATCGTATGTGACTACGATGCCTGTGCCGAATTGAAAGTGGGTACCTACAAGTATTTCCTTGATATTGAACATGACAACCTGAATCCCGATTCATTGTTGTAATCTCACACCATATCACATGCATGGGTGCGCTCTACTGAGTGCACCTTTTTTTTATTCCTCCGGAAAGCAATCTAAACTATCGTTGATTGATTACATTTATTCACTTTTATTAATAGGCTTCATCGGTAGTAATCATGAACCTACTCACACTTTTCATTGTTATGCGAAAAGAATCACAGTTATAATCAATTCAAAAAGAAAATGAGATGAATCCCATTCATCGGTTTATGTTGTTTTTTTCACTCCTGCTTTTTCCCATTTCGCTTTTTGCAGAGAAGGGGAGTGGTGAAGAAAATGTGAAGGTGGTGGACTTCGCCGGATTGGAACCCTACCTGAAGAAGAGCAATGACACTATTTATGTCGTCAACTTCTGGGCTACCTGGTGTGCACCCTGTATCAAGGAGATTCCCTATTTCGAACAACTGGGGGCAGCTTACCAAAAGGATAAGGTGAAGGTGCTGATGGTAAGCCTCGATATGGCCAATCAGTTGCAAAGTCGCCTGATTCCCTTCATGGAGAAAGAAAAGATGCGCAACGAAGTGATCCTCCTTGACGATCCCCGTTCGAATCGCTGGATTCCATTGGTGGATGAGAACTGGAGCGGTGTGATCCCTGCCACGCTAGTTTATGGTAAAGGTTTCCGGGAGTTCTACCAGAAGGAGTTTACCTTTGAGGAGCTGGATGAAATCATCTCATCACTATTGTCCAATTAACATTTTAACAATCACAACAATGAAAAATTTATTGTTTACTGTTGCCCTATTTCTCTGGAGTGGGCTCGTGTTGCAGGCCCAACCGATTGCTGTTGGCTCTAAGGCTCCTGCCTTTTCACTGAAGAACATTGATGGAAGTACTGTTTCACTGGCCGATTATGCAGGAGAGAAAGGTCTCTTTGTCATCTTTTCCTGCAATCCCTGTCCCTATGTCAAGGCTTACGAGGATCGTATGATCGGGCTTCATCAGGAATATGCTCCGCTGGGTTATCCGGTTGTGTTGATCAACCCCAACGATCCGGGACAACAGCCCGATGATTCATTTGAAAAGATGAAACAGAGAGCAGCTGAAAAGAACTACCCCTTCCCTTATCTCCAGGATATTGAGCAGACGGTTTACCCCGCATATGGGGCAACACGCACCCCTGAGGTGTTTCTATTGAAAAACGATGGTGATGGCAACTTTACCGTAGCCTATACCGGGACTATTGACGACAACTACCAGGATGAAGCAGCAGTGGAAGAGAAGTTTGCAGCCAACGCCGTTCAGGCACTCATGGCTGGTAAACAACCGGATCCTGCTACTACACGTGCCATCGGTTGTGGTATCAAGGTGAAGAAGTAAAGAGAAAAAAAGAGCGGTTTATACCGCTCTCACTCTTTTTTTGATCAATTTCCTGTAAGTGTAACGAAGTAACAGGATCATCACCACCACCAGCAGCACAGCTACAAGGATGGGGGTGAACAGCGACATAACTGAGAAACCGGTTGCAGCTACCCCTTCACCAGTAGAGACTACGGGATTCCCAAATCCGGCCGTGAGGCTTGTCGAAGTGAGACGAGTCATCGAGCTGGCACTCTGGATGGTGGCGGCAGCGCTTCCTCCCACCACAAATCCCATGATCCAGCGTATCCATTCGCTTTCAACAGGAAAGACGGATGTCATCAGCAATGTACCCGCACCTACCGACAGGGGGGTGGCAATGCTATCCAGTAGGTTATCCACAAATGGGATGTAGTAGGCCATCACTTCAACTATAGCTGCTACACCGAAACTGATGATTGCAGGCATGGATCCCATCCATGCAAAACTTTCACCCAGGGGGATGAGGCCAATGCGTGAAGCGATGCCCGCTACCAGCAACGGGATAAAAACCCTGAAGCCTGTACTGGCACTCAGGCCGATGCCCAAAGCAATGGCGCTGATGGTTTCGATGTTCATCTCCATGTGAAATCAATTTTTTAATGATGCTATTATAGCTGTAAGACAGTAAGCTATCCTTTTGGTTTAATGCCGCAGGCGTCGCCGGTAGGCTCATCGTCCAGACGATGCCAAATATCGGCAAACTCTTCGGGGCGTCGTTTGAATTTCACCATGATGTACGAACAGGAGGGGATCACTTTATATCCTTCTTCACGTGCAAAATGAATCATCTTGTCGAAGAGACGCGCAGCGATGCCCTGACCCTCCAGTTCAGGTCGTACTCCCGTGTGATAAGCATTCAGCAGTTTATCCTTTACTTCAAAATCCAGCTCTGCCACCTGTCGTCCATCCTGTTCAATAAAGAAACTACCCCGTTTCTTTTCATCCATTCTGAATTGTATTTCCATCATTTTGCTTGTTTACTTGTAATGCATTTAAAACGTTTTTACCCGCTGAATTGTTGTGTCAGGTTGATGGTCACTCATGAAAGTCCCGTCTCTTCCAAGCAAAAGGATCGAAATTGTTTGCAGGAACAGTTCTACTTTTTGTAACTTTGTAAAATTAAACTAAAAATCGATCCGATGAAACGTTTTATTCTTTCGGCACTCTTTGTTGTATGCACCATCCTTAGTCTCTTTTCCGCTACTGTCGATACCGTGAAGGTATTCAGTCCTTCCATGAAGAAGGAGATCAAAACTGTAGTGATCAAACCAAACAGCACAAACGAATCAACACAACTTCCCGTGCTCTATCTGTTACATGGTTACAGTGGTCGCTATGATGGTTGGATCAAGGAAGCACCCCACCTTGCCGATCTGGCTGACAGTTACGACATGATGATTGTCTGTCCCGACGGTGGTTACGGCAGTTGGTATTGGGACAGTCCTGTGGATCCGGCGTTCCGCTATGAAACCTTTGTTGCCAGAGAGCTTATCAGTTATGTAGACAGCAATTACAACACCATCCCTTCCCGCGAGGGGAGAGCAATTACAGGACTGAGCATGGGAGGGCACGGCGGGCTCTACCTCGGTTTTCGCAACCAGGATATTTTTGGAGCTTGCGGGAGCATATGTGGTGGCGTGGATATCCTTCCATTTCCCGAAAATTGGGATATGGCCCAGCGTCTGGGAAAACTGAGCGACAATCCCGCGAGATGGGAAGAGTATAGCGTGATGGGCCAGTTGCATCTCCTCAGAGCGGGTAGCATAAGGATCATCTTCGACTGTGGTACTGAAGATTTCTTCCTGGAGGTAAACCAACGGCTCCACAATGAATTGCTTTATCGGAATATTCCCCATGATTTCATTCTCCGTCCTGGAGGACATAACCCTCGTTACTGGGGAAACGCGGTGAAGTACCAGATACTCTATTTTCATGATTTCTTTGCGTCAGCAAAGTAAGGCAAGCAATCGTATCCCCTTCCCGTACTATACAGGAAGCAGGTGCCCTGTTTTCATATAGAAGAGATAACCCTTTACATTCCCGAATCCCATTTGCCTGATCGTTTGGATGTAATGCTGTATCTGTCGGATGTGTTTTGAATCCTCCAGCTCACCAAACTTGTAGTCGGCAACAATCACCTCATTATTGCCGATCATCACTCTGTCCGGGCGGCGAAAACCCCATTGGGGATGCAGCAGTTGTGTTTCATTCAATACCGTATACCGACCATCGAACCAGTCGGCTACAGTGGGCAGTGACAGCATGGCATGCAGCTTGCGAAGGGTCTCATCGCGATCCGCTTCCGGCAGTTCACCTTCCGATACCCTCTTGTCTACTGCCAACGGCAGATCGGACAAAGTTACCACCTCACTGACAATGGAATGCATCAACTTGCCATAATCTCGACTGCCATCATCGGAGAAGTAGCCTATGCCATTGAGGCGTAGCTTCAAACGGCCTTCAATGGGTATCGATTGCCACTTGCCTGTTTTGATGTCGGCTACCGGGTGATTCCCTTTTTTGCTGAATGGCATGGTATCTCCAAACAACAGGGTTTGTTCCTCAACTGAGAAAAAATCCTTCAGATTCACCTGCTCCCCCTTCTGATGTGAAGGAAGAGAATCCTCATTGATACACCTCCATAGAAGGGTTGCAACATCAGAAATGGATTCAGTTTTTCCGGGCAGTGGGGCAAATGCTATCAACCGATGTTTGGCACGGGTGAATGCCACATAGAGCATGTTGAGATTGTCAATATAGGTGAATAGCCGCTCTTCCAGATATTCCTCCCGAAAGATGGTCTCTGTCAGTTTCTTTCCATATTTGAGTGGCACGATGTGCAACCTGTCAAAGGGAGCTATTTTAGGTTTACACCAGATAATATTTGTGCGATTCGTAGCATGATCCGTTTTCCAGCTGAGAAAAGGCATGATTACCGCACCGAATCCAAGACCTTTCGATTTGTGAATCGTGATCAACCGTATCGCATCCTGACTGTCGGGTGAAAAGAGCGTCTTCTTGTGACCCTTCTCATCCCACCATTCCAGAAAGCTATTGAGGTCGTTCGTGCGGCTGGTGCCAAACCGGAGAGCGATATCTAAGAATGCTTGCACGTGGGCATTTTCCTTTTCATCTATGGCCTCAACTGAGAGAGCGAAGAAAGACTCAATCATCTCATATAAGGGAAGTGATGCCAGTTCCTTGAAGCGAGCATGTAGCCAAACTGGAAATTCACCGGTGGTTTCTTCCGTGTAACTTCTGATTGCCTCTTCGGGTGTTATTCGCTCATGAAAACGGAGATACTCATAGTAGGCCATCATGCGACGTGTGGTGTCATTTGGTTGTTGAAAATGACGCATCATTGCAATTACAGCTTTCACAGCTTGTGCATTCCCAATCAGCAATGCTTCGTTAGAGATGATGTCATAGCGGTAGGGGCTTTCAGTATGTTGTTCAGCATAGGCCAGCAATCGTTCTGCTACCTCTGCTGCTTCCTTGTTTGTACGCACCAGGATGGCAATATCCTTCAGTGCAAAGCCCTGCTCCCGGAGCAGATCAATTTCACTCGGAAGCTGTTCCAACGCTTTCTCTTTCCACTTTTGTTCCTCATCACTGTTCAGAAATTTCACCTTCACCTGGCCACCGCTCCCCAGTTTGTGTGGAGGCTGCTCCTGATGAACCTCCGCGTAAGCATCAATGATCTGTCTGTTGGGAGATGTTCCCGTGAGGGCTTCACTCCCTTCGCATATCAGGCTGTTGACCTCCTCTTGCAGGATAGTTGCTGCGGTAGTGAAGAATGCATTGTTGAACCGGATAATATGGGTATCGCTTCGCCAGTTGGTATCGAGAAGGTGATTTTGGATGTTCTCCCCATGAAGATCTTCTTCCACCGTCTCTTCCAGCAGGCGCCAATCGGAGTTGCGCCAGCGGTAGATGCTCTGTTTTACATCTCCCACAATCAGGTTGAAGTTGCCGGAGGAGAGACTCTCACGGATCAGCGGCATGAAATTTTTCCACTGCATACGTGAAGTGTCTTGAAACTCATCAATCATGTAGTGTGAGAGAAGAGTGCCGGTTTTCTCAAAGATGAATGGGGCATCTGCACCGGCAATAATCTGATTCAACAACTCGGTGGTGTCGGAAAGGAAAAG
>JAAZLV010000143.1 GCA_012799155.1 Bacteroidales bacterium
TCACACCTCCCTTTATACCCAGGCTCACCTGTGCGCTGACGGCGGTGACGATGGCAAGCATGGCAATGACTGCTGTTAATCTCATTTTTTTCATAATTTCTTTCATTAAGTTGATAATCCTAATCTTGTTTTATGGGTTTCAAGGTTGATTCCTGTAAAACCAGAAGTAAAACAGCTTATCGCAGTGAATTGTTCGAATTGGTGATTGAATGAATTGTAACAACAAGATCCTCAGACTATAGATAAGACAACTCAATATGCTCGCCTGCAAAGAGTTCCCGAGCCGTCACATGCAACTCTTCTGCCGTAATGGCGTCGATACGGGAAAACATCTCATCAAGTGACAGGTAACCACCAGTATGCAGGTATCGCTTGGCCATGGCAAGGGTATAGTTTTCATTCTGTTCTGCAGCAATGCCCAATTGTCCTTTCCACTGCCGTTTGGCGAGATTCAGTTGAAAGGGCGTCAATTCCTTTTCCAATATACGATTGATCTCCTTCCTGACAAGACGGATGCAGCGCTCCCGCTGTTGCGGATCTCCTGCAAAATAGATGGCAAAAAGACCGGTGTCGCTGTAAAGGGTTACATTCGACTCCACATGGTACACCAGTCCGTATTTCTCTCTGAGAGAGGCATTGAGACGACTGTTAAGGCTGCCGCCTCCCAGAATGTTATTCATCAATAGCAGTGCATATCGTTGTGGGTGATGCATCGAGAAAACTGGAAAACCAATCATCACATGACTCTGTGCAGTATTCTTCTCGATTTGCTGTTTCACAGGCTGCGGAATGATTTCAGGAGCCCTCCGCTCCCTCTCTTCAACCAGGGACGGGGTAACTGAAAAATGTTGCTCCAGATGACGTTTTACTTTGTGAAAGGGTGTTCTTCCGCTGGAGAAGAAGACCATCTGTGATGGCTGATATTGCCGCTCCATAAAACTCAGGATCTGATCACGCGTAAAACGGTTGAGTGTCTCCGGTTCTCCCAGGATATAATGTCCCAGGTCATGACCGGCAAACAACATGTTTTCGAAATCATCCCAGATCAATTCCGCAGGATCATCCTGATAGGAGTTGATCTCGTCGAGGATCACCTCCCGCTCCCGCTCTATCAGCACAGGTGAGAATTCGGAATGAAACAACATGTCTGCCAGCAACTCCACAGCCCTGGGAAAATATTCACCCAGGAAAGTGGCATAATAGAAGGTCTCCTCCTTTGTGGTGTAGGCATTTAGCTCTCCTCCCACATTCTCCATACGTGCGGCAATTTGATGAGCCCGTCTTCTGTGAGTCCCCTTGAAGAGCATATGTTCCACGAAGTGGGCCATGCCGGCCTCCGCGGGGTACTCATCACGTGAGCCAGTGTTCACGACAATGCCACAATGCGATATTTCGGAGGGCGATTCGCGATGAATGATACGCAATCCGTTCGACAAGGTATCTGTATGAATCATCTTCAACGTTTATTTGGAACGATGCATGTAATAAGCCTTCTGTTCTGCTGTCAACCGTTCAATGGCATAGCGCAGCATGGTGCGGGGCATCACCCGGTAAAAGCGATCCAGAAAACCGGTCAGCACCTGCTCATCGCGCTTGCCCACCTCCCGCAGCATCCAGCCTGCAGCCTTGTGCATCAGGTCATGCGTGTGTGTCAGAAATATCTCCGAAAGATGCAGGGTATCGGTAAAGTCGTTGTTACGGATAAAGGCAAGGGTGGAAACCATTGCTATCCGCTGGTCCCACAGCAGGGTGCTCTCTGCCAGTCTGTACAACAGAGAGCGATCTTCTTTCTCTTTTAACCATTCACCCACGATATGGTAACAGGAGAGATCCACCAGATCCCAATTGTTTATCCTATCTGTATGCGAGAGGTAAAAGTCCACTATCTCCCTGCGGGTCGCGTCATCCGCCTTACGGAACTGACTAACAAGGATCACCAACGCACAAAGGCGGCATTCGTGAAGCGGATCAGCCAGCAGCTTCTCCAATTCGCGCTGGGGAGTAGCCCGATAAAGCGAAGCCACCTTCCTGGTTTCGGGCACCGTACATCCTATGAAGCGGTCTCCCTCGCCATACTGCCCCTTACCGGTCTTGAAAAAATAGGATGAATGAGTTGCTCTTTCGGGACTGCCCAAGGCGAGCAATGCGTTTTTAATCTCTGTTGCCTGCATTTGAATGATTAGTTAACTCTTGATATGGGATATCGCCCTTCATAGAATCCGATGATGTTCTGCACCATCTCCTCCGACATGCGAATACGATCTTCCATTGTCTTGGTTGCTGCATGAGGTGCCAGCACCACGTTGTCGAGTGTCAGCAGTTCAGGCAGGATGTGCGGTTCCTCTTCAAAGACATCGAGTCCGGCAGCCCAGATGCGTTTATCTCTGAGTGCTGCCGCCAATGCCTGTTCATCCACCATGTTGCCCCGTGCGGTGTTGATGAAAACGGCAGTAGACTTCATCATGCACAACTCCCTTTCACCGATCATATGATAAGTCTCAGGGGTGGAGGGCGCATTCAATGAGATATAGTCGGAGCTGCCAAGTAGCTCCTCAAGTGTGAGCCATCGCGCCTGGTAAAATTTCTCTATCGTCTCATCCAGACGGTTGCGGTTGTGATAGACAATCTCCATGCCCGATGCCAGGGCGCGTCGCGCAAGCGACTGGCCGATACGCCCCATTCCAATGATGCCCAACCGCTTGCCATATACCGGTAAGCCCGCTTCGGCATAAACACCCCAGCTGACACCCTCCGGGCTGCGCAGCTTGCGATCGTAATACCCGATGCGACGACCTGCGGCCAACAACAGGCCGAAGGCAAATTCGGCAGTCGGTTCGCGTGTCGTGTTAGGGATATTTGTTACAACGATACCTTTCTCGTTGGCACAAGCTACATCAATGTTGTTATACCCTACCCCATAATTGGAGATCAGCTCCAGCTTCACACCTCTCTCCATGATCTCACGGTCGGTATAGAAACTGAAATTGGGAACCAGCACCTCATAAGCGGGAATCATTTCAAGCACCTCTTCCCTGCTGAAATGAGCCTTATCTGTGGGTAGGGTCACCTCATAGCGCCCCTCCAGCTCTTTCAATCCCTCCGGCTTCAAACGATAGGCAATCAATATTTTCTTCATCGGTTCTCCTGTTGATGGATTCCTTCACGGGATGTTCCCGCAGACATCTTGTCTCTTCTAACGGAGTGGTGCGGGGAAATGTTCTGACTCAATCCGAATGAAGAGATCAAAAACAAAAAAACGAGCCTATTGACTCGTTTCTTTGCTCTTCAGGTTGGACTTGAACCAACGACCCTCTGATTAACAGTCAGATGCTCTAACCGACTGAGCTACTGAAGAATTTATTCTCTTACTTTTAGAAAAGTGATGCAAAAGTAGTACAATTATCCCAATTATCCAACAACAGTACGGAAAAAGTTATGGTTAATTTGGAATGAAACAACTAAAGCTAACCGTTGGTCACTGCTCCCTCTCCAACAATGACGATGCCAATTCCATCACATCCTGCTCCTTATCAGTGAGGTTCACCCAGTGAACCGCATTGTCTCGCCTGAACCAGGTGAGTTGCTTGCGGGCATAGTTGCGTGAGTGTTGCTTGATCTTTTCGATTGCCTGTTCCAGACTCCAGTCGCCATCGAAATAACGAAACAGCTCTTTATAACCTACCGTGTTCAGGGAATTGAGATGACGCATCGGATAAAAACCCCGCGCCTCCTCAACCAGTCCCTCAAGAACCATTTTATCCACACGTCTGTTGATGCGATCATACAAATCCTCGCGGTCACGGGTAAATCCGATCTTCACAATCCTGAACGGTCTCTTCTTATCCCGATTCGTGCGCAGCGATGAGTAGGGTTTACCCGACATCAGACAGATCTCAAGGGCATGAATCACCCGTTGCGGGTTTTTCAGATCCACCTGGCTGTAGAAGAGAGGATCCACAATTTTTAATTGTTGCCGAATCGGGTCGAGACCCTCACGAAGGTAAAGCTCCCGCAACTGGTTGCGCAACTCCTCATCAACCGTCGGCAACTCATCCATCCCTTTGCACACCGCATCTATATACAACATTGACCCCCCCGAGAGAATCACCACCGTGTGTTGCAGAAAGAGCTCCTCAAGGAGAGAGAGCACCTCCTGCTCGTAGGCACTTGCACTGTAATAGGTTTCCGGGGATAGGGTTCCAACAAAGAAATGAGCTGCCTGTTCCTGCTCTTCGGCTGTTGGTGCCGCTGTGGCAATCTGCATGCCACGATAGATCTGCCGCGAATCGGCCGACACTACCGGAGTGTTGAGGGCTTTTGCCAGGCGAATGCTCCATTCGGTCTTTCCCACACCCGTGGGGCCAAGCAGCACGAGCAGGGTATTCATATCTGGAAAATGCTAATAGAGATCCCCCTCACCCGGCTCGCTGTTCAATGCATCCAGCCCCTCAAAGCCTTCCTTGTCAAGCTCCTCCATATCGAAGCTCTCATCGCCGTAAAAGGTCTCACCAATGTCGATAGAGGTCGTCTCTGCCTTTATCTCTTCAGCGGTCAGCATCTGTTTAGGTGCTTCTCCAACGGAGAGCGTACAAATAGGACTTTTCTGGTTCTTCCCAGTGATGATCTCCGACAGTTCGATGTAAAGTGCCCTTTCGGTCATGTAATCGAACACATACATCATCTTTTGTTTCTCATCTTCCAGAAAATCACTCAGTATACACTCCTCCATGACGAAAGAGTCCTCATCTGAATAGGTGTCCATTTCCACAAGCGTGATCTCCTTCTCTTTACGCCACTTGCTGTCGCACAGAAAAAAAGAAGACATCTCCTTGTCGCTGAATCCTGTAGAAGCTACAATCACCTTATACAAATCTAGGAAGGTGGCGTCTGCATCGATGGTTATTTCTCTTCTGAAGTCCTCAACTTCATCGGAAAGTATAAGAAACTTGAATATCATTGCTATCTCCGTTTAGTGATTCAAAGGTAAGAAAAAGTTTTAAATTTGTAAAAGGAGTCACAATTTTAACCAATCCTCTTTGCAAATCATGGTGCACACCCTGAAACGAGGATTCGATTTTTTAATTAGAAATCTATATCTTTGCTTTTAAATTATCCCATCTATTATGGCTCTGAAACAGCAACAGGAACTAAAACAAACGCAGCGGCTCTCTCCCCTCCAGATGCAGGTGATCAAGCTGGTAGAGCTCAACACCGTGGAGGTGGAAGATCGAATCAAACAGGAGGTGGAGGATAATCCCGCTCTGGATACAGGTAATGATGATTCGTTGAATGATAAGGAGATCGATGAGCAAGAGATGGGAGATGATATCACTCAGGATGAGATCATGTTGGGCGATTATCTCTCGGATGAGGAGATTCCCGATTTTCACATCAATCAACGCGATCGCAAGAATGAACCCAGTTTTGTAGAGATCAGCTATTATGACGATATTTCACTGATCGACTCGCTCCTGGAACAGCTTAGCCTCCTCGATCTGGATGAGAGACGCCACACCATCGCCACTTACATCATCGGCAATCTCGATGAAAACGGCTACCTGCAACGCGATCTACAGGCTATTGCAGACGACTTGCTGTTTCAGCAACAACTGGAGGTGACACCACTGCAACTGGAGGACCTGCTTTACGAAATACAGGAACTTGATCCGGCAGGCGTGGGGGCACGTAACCTGCAGGAATGCCTGTTGCTGCAACTGGCACGAAAAGCACCCACTGATGCGGTGAAACTGGCAGAAACAATTCTGACCGATTTTTTTGAAGAGTTTTCACGCAAACATTACGACAAGATCATTCAACAGATAAGAATCTCACCTGATGATCTCAGGGATGCCATTGAAGAGATCACCTCCCTCAACCCCAAACCGGGAAACTCCCTGGGTGGTGCCTTACAGACAGCCATGAACAACATCACACCCGATTTTCTGGTCGACACCTTCAACGGACAGGTAACAATTCACCTAAATAACAGCAATATCCCCAGTCTGAAAGTGAACAACAGTTTCTCTGAAATGCTCAAAGGTTATCAGGAGAACAAGGAGAGCATGTCGGCCGACGACAAACAGGCAATACTCTTTATGAAGCAGAAGGTAGACTCGGCAAAATGGTTTATCGATGCGGTGAAGCAGCGGCAAAATACACTGCAGCGTACAATGGAGGCAATCGTGAACCTGCAGTATGACTTTTTCCTGAATGAAGATGAATCGCAGCTCAAACCGATGGTGCTGAAAGATGTGGCGGAACGGACAGGATTTGACATCTCCACCGTCTCACGGGTGAGCAACAGCAAGTATGTACAAACAAACAATGGCATCTACCCCCTGAAGTATTTCTTCTCAGAAGCAATGCAAACATCTGATGGTGAGGATATATCATCAAGAGAAGTAAAGAAGATACTGAAAGAGAGCATTGATGCCGAAAATCCTACACGACCATTGACCGACGACCAGCTCACCCAGATTCTGAATGAAAAAGGATATCTGATTGCCCGCCGTACTGTTGCAAAATACCGTGAACAATTGAACATTCCTGTCTCACGTTTACGAAAAAAAATATAACTTTGTCGGTTTATCACAAGGAAACCCATTGAAAGGATACCCAAAAGGATGAAAACGATCGCACATGTAATATCAACCATATTCCAACCCTTGCTGATGCCCACTTATGGGGTGATGCTCATTTTTGTCTACACCTACTTCGGAATGATCTATCTTCCACAATTCTGGAGGATACTGCTGCCGGTGGTGCTATTTTCCTTTGCGATTCCCGGACTGCTCATCTTCATGCTCTATCGCATGAAAATCATATCCGACCTCTCGCTTAAACACCGGCGAGAACGCATTTACCCATACCTGATCACGCTCATCTCCTACTCCGCCATGATCGTTTATTATTTCAGGATAGGCATGCCGATGTGGTTCCTGATGATCATGGCCGCCTCCGTCGCAATCATGGTCATTGCCATTCTGATCACGTTGGCCTGGAAGATCAGTGCCCATATGTTCGGCGTGGGGGGACTCATTGGCGGTGCAATGGCAGTGACCTATTTCGTGGAACGATCAAATCCTTTTTTCATGTTCATGGGTTTATTTATAATTGCCGGACTGGTTGGCACTTCCAGACTCATCTTGCGGCGTCATACACTGAACCAGGTTATCGCCGGTTTCCTGCTTGGTTTCCTCGTATCGTTCCTATTCGTATGGGGCGGAACAATTGTATAGGTGAAATAGCCAAACGGCTCTTTGACAATCAAAAATATTGTCGTACTTTTATCCCGTCAATCAACTTTTTTAAATATTATAGCTATGAATTTTCCCGACAACCTGAAGTATTCCTCCGACCATGAATGGGTGCGCGTGGAAGGAAATGAAGCCTTTGTAGGCATCACCGATTTTGCACAAGATGAACTGGGCGAGATCGTCTACGTAGATGTACCTTCCGAAGGTGAAAACCTGTCGCAAGGCGAGGTGTTTGGCAGCATTGAAGCTGTGAAAACCGTTTCAGACCTGATGATGCCTCTTTCAGGGGAAGTCTTGGAGGTGAATGCCAAGCTCGACAATGCACCGGAACTTGTAAACAGCGATCCCTTTGGTGAGGGATGGATTATACGGGTAGCAGTGAAAGATGCTGCTGAGCTCGATCAACTAATGACTGCCGCCGCCTACAAGGAGTTCATAGGCAAGTAAACGACTCATAAAAAGCAGGAATCACTTTACCGAAGTGGTTCCTTTTTATTCATCCCTACATTTTTTAAAAATATATGAAACCATTGGTAAGCATCATTATGGGCAGCACCTCCGATTTGCCCGTCATGGATAAAGCAGCTCAGTTCCTCAACGAGATGGAGATTCCTTTCGAGATCAACGCTCTCTCTGCACACCGCACGCCCGAAGAGGTGGAGAAATTTGCCAAGGGAGCAGCCAATAGAGGTATCAAAGTGATCATTGCCGCTGCCGGCATGGCTGCACACCTGCCGGGAGTGATTGCCTCCATGACAACACTGCCGGTGATCGGTGTACCGATTAAAGCCTCACTGGATGGTCTTGATGCCCTGCTGGCCATCGTACAGATGCCTCCCGGCATCCCCGTTGCCACCGTAGGCATCAATGGCTCACTCAACGCGGCCATCCTGGCCCTGCAGATCATCGCCTCCGGCGACGAGACGGCACAACAGAAGCTGGCAGCCTATAAGGAGAACCTGAAGAAGAAGATCACACAAGCCAATGAGGAGCTGGCCAACGTCTCTTACAAGTACAAAACAAACTGAATATGAAGAAAATAATCTACATGCTCACACCACTCTTTCTGCTGGGTGCCTGCAACCAGGGCAACCAGACCGGCAACACTCCGGCCGACGATGGCATCGATTCCACATTCGAGTACAAGGTCGATCGTTTTGCCGACATCGAGATCCTGCGTTACCCCGTACCGGGATTCAACAGCCTCTCACTTCAGCAGAAGGAGCTGATTTATTATCTCTCACAGGCAGCCCTGGAGGGTCGTGACATCCTCTGGGACCAGCACAACCGTTACAACCTCACCATCCGCCGCGTCTGTGAAGGGGTGTATGAAAACTACATGGGCAACAAGTCGTCCGATGAGTGGAAACAGTTCGAGACCTACCTGAAGCAGATATGGATGGCCAATGGCATCCACCACCACTACTCGGAAGACAAGATCATGCCGCAGTTCACACAGGACTACTTTGTAACACTTGTGAAGAGCGTCGACCCGGGGAGGATGCCCTTCCGCGACGGGATGGCTGCCGATGAGACCCTCAATGAGATCCTGCCTGTGATGTTCGACCCGACAGTGATGCCCAAACGCATGAGCCAGACTCCCGGCAGCGACATCGTGGCCACCTCGGCAGTCAACTTCTACGAGGGGGTTACCCAAGAGGAGGTGGAAGCATTCTACAATGCTATGAAGGATCCTGCCGACGAGACACCGCTCTCCTATGGACTCAACAGCAAAGTGAGCAAGGTCGACGGTCAGGTGACCGAACAGGTCTGGAAGCTGGGCGGCATGTATGACAAGGCGATCGAACGAATCATCGGATGGCTGGAGAAAGCGGTTGCAGTAGCCGAAAGCGACCATCAGAAAGAGGTGATCACCCTGCTGATCGATTATTACAGGAGCGGCGATCTGAAAACATTCGACGACTACTCGGTGAAATGGGTAACCGACACCCAATCGCGTGTCGACTTCATCAACGGCTTCATTGAGACCTATACCGATCCCCTCGGCCTGAAAGCCTCCTGGGAGGCGATGGTCAACTTCAAGAGCGAGGAGGCTTCCAAAAGAACCCAAACAATCAGCGACAATGCCCAGTGGTTCGAAGACAACTCACCCATCGACAACCGCTTCAAGAAGGAAGAGGTGAAAGGGGTCTCCGCAAAGGTGATCACTGCCGCCATCCTCGGTGGCGACACCTACCCTGCCACCCCCATCGGCATCAACCTGCCCAATGCTGACTGGATCAGACGTGACCATGGCTCCAAGTCGGTCACCATCGACAACATCACCTACGCCTACACCAAGGCTGCCGAAGGCAACGGCTTCAACGAGGAGTTCATGTGGAGTGACAGCGAGCGGGAGCTGGCAAAGCAATATGGCTCACTGACCGACAACCTCCACACCGACCTGCACGAATGTCTGGGCCACGGCTCCGGCAAGCTGCTACCAGGTGTCAGCAGCGACGTGCTGCAAGCCTATGGCTCTCCGCTCGAGGAGACGCGTGCCGACCTGTTTGCACTCTACTACCTGGCCGACCCGAAGCTGGTGGAGCTGGGGCTGTTGCCCGACAGTGAAGCCTATAAGGCGGAATACTACTCCTACATCATGAACGGTGCCATGACACAGCTCACGCGCATACAGCCCGGAAAGGACATTGAACAGGCCCACATGCGCAACAGGGCGCTGATCTCCCGCTGGGTGATCGAGAAGGGCAGTGAGGAAAAGGTGGTGGAGCTGACCCAAAAGGAGGGCAAAACCTACGTGGTGGTGAACGATTACGAGAAGCTGCGCGCACTCTTTGGCGAACTGTTGGCAGAGGTGCAGCGGATCAAGTCGGAAGGCGACTTTGAAGCCGGCAAGCAGCTGGTGGAAAGCTATGGCGTGAAGGTAGACCCCACACTGCACGAAGAGGTGCTGGCACGCTATGAGGCGCTCAACCTGGCCCCCTACAAAGGGTTTGTAAACCCGGTATACAAACTGGTGACCGACGATGAGGGGAAGGTGACCGATGTCACCATCTCCTACGACGAGAACTACGTGCAGCAGCAGCTGCGCTACTCACGCCAGTACTCGGTGCTGCCGCTGAAAAACTAGCGCTCCGGCAAATCTTTTTCAAATAAGCGTTTCGGTAACCCCGAAACGCTTATTTTTGTATCGCCTCAACAACAGTGATGACATATGACCTACGAAGAGACTCTCGATTACCTATACAACCAGATGCCCGAATACCAGCGCATCGGTGAACGGGCCTACAAGGTGGGACTGGACAACAGCCTCGTCCTCGACAACATTTTTGGACACCCGCACCGGCATTACAAAACAATCCACGTGGCCGGCACAAACGGCAAGGGATCCACCTCTCACCTGCTGGCAGCCATCCTCCAGGAGTCGGGCTACAGGGTGGGCCTCTATACCTCACCCCATCTGACCGACTTCCGCGAACGGATCCGCGTCAATGGTGAAATGATCGACAAAAACTTTGTAGTTGATTTCACGAAGAAGTATAGGGTACAGTTTGAACCGGTGATGCCCTCCTTCTTCGAACTGACAATGGAGATGGCGTTCCTCTGGTTTGCACACCAGAAGGTGGATATAGCGGTGATCGAAACGGGACTGGGGGGACGGCTCGACAGCACCAACATCATCACACCAATGTTGAGTATCATCACCAACATCGGCCTCGACCATATGAAATTCCTGGGTGACACACTCCCCCTGATAGCAACCGAAAAGGCGGGAATCATCAAGCAGGGGGTGCCGGTGGTGATCGGTGAGAAAGGAAATCAGGAGGTGGAGAGGGTGTTTCGCGACAAGGCGGCATCTCTCCAGGCACCCATCCGCTTTGCCGAGGAGGAAATCAATGATCTTTCCGCTGTGAGAGCAGGTTCCCGTTGGATTTTCCACACCCGCGAATACCATTCAATAATATGCGAGTTGGGTGGATTCGCACAACAGAAAAATGCCCGCACCCTGCTTACGGCAGTAGCATTGCTACGGGAAGTCGGACTGGTCATTCCCCGTGATGCAGTATACCGGGGATTCTCGCAGGTGATCACCCTTACCGGCTTGCAAGGTCGTTGGCAGCTGCTGCAGCAGAAGCCGAAAATCATCTGTGACATCGCCCACAATGAACATGGACTGCGTGATGTGATGGAACAACTGAAATCGGAACAATACAACCAACTGCACATGGTGTTCGGCATGGCGAGCGATAAGGACAGGGAGAGCGTGTTACCCCTGCTGCCCAAAGAGGCGCGATACTACTTCACCCGTGCATCGGTGGAGCGGGCACTCGACGAACAGCTGCTGCAGGAGGAGGCCCGAGCTTATGGATTAACGGGTGAACGCTACGGGAGCGTGGCGCAAGCGGTGGCGACGGCCATAAAAAACGCCGATGAAAATGATCTCATCTTCATCGGCGGCAGTTCCTTTGTGGTGGCAGATGCGCTGCCACTGTTCAGCTGATTACCATATCAGCACAAGACGGAAGTTGTAGGTCTGGGGCGCATTCGTATCCTCAAAGACATCCGATGCCTGGATGAAGAATGCCACATCACTGTTGCCACCCGATTGATACATCACATCGTAGCTGATTGTCTCGGTAAATGTCTCGGTAATGTTCCCACCCGTATCGGTACCGTAATAGGTATGCACGTAGGGCAGCATCTTCTGCACCTCGTTCACACCCTGTTCACCAAGGAAGAGATAACCCAACACGGCACCGCTCTCATAGATGAACTCGGTCAACTCCGGCAACGAGAAGATGGCCTCATAACGTCTTTCCTGATCATTCCACTCCCAGTCGTTCTGATTGACCTGTATGTTCACAATCTCCCACTGCGTAAACTCCAGGTTGGCATTGTTCTCCTGAAGGGCTTGCTCGATCATTCTCCTTACCTCCAGTTCACTCAATGTGTCATCTGTGGCACAGGAATAGCCGCCCAGGAGGATGGATGCAAAAATAGCGGATGCCAGCAGGATCTTTGTGATGTTTCTCTTCATATCTGTTTCTGTTAAATTGTGATTCAAATTGTACGACGCATGGATCTGTTGCTTTTCCCTATGACCCAAAAATGGGACCATCGTTTAAATGAAACAAAAAAAAAGATGAAAAGTTTTAATCGGGCAGATGAAAAAAAGTCCGCCGGAGCGGACTTTTGAAGTTAATAGCTGTGAATGAAAAAACCAATTCTGTTACCTTCTACCTCCCAGGAAGCCACCCAGCAGGTCATCCAGCGGGTTGCCGTCGCCATCCTTGTCCAGAATGCCACCCAGCATATCCATCAAGCCACCGCCGCTCGTACTGCGCTGTTGCGTGGCTCCGCCCAGCAATCCGCCCAGCAGGTCACCCAGACCGCCGGCACCCGTGTTTGTCTGTCGTTTTTCTTTTCCCAGATAGGCCATCACGATGGGAGCCAGGATCGCCAGCAGGGGCCCGATCTTGCTCAGGTTGATGCCCGATTTCTTTGCGATACCCTGCTCCACGGCGGTACGGTTGTTACCGAATACATGTCCCAATATGCCGTCACCGTCCGATTGCAATTCTGATGTATGGCCCTGCAGCATCCCCGAGAGGTTCTCCAGCAGAGAACCGTCATGCTTCGATTCCAGGGCATTGTTCAGGCTTGCGGCGCCGTCCTGCGACCGGGCATTGCGTGTCATCCCGGCCAGGATGGCCGGAATGGCCATGCTGACAGCACTGGAAGCCTGGTTTTCGTCTACGCCGAGCTGACCGGCTACATTGCGCACGATCGA
>JAAZLV010000144.1 GCA_012799155.1 Bacteroidales bacterium
AGGATGGCTTTGTGCCGCTCATCAATCCGGTCGCAGACCGCCTGCCCCACCAGGTGGGAGGAGATGGTGCGCAGCTGCAATCCATGTTTTCCCAGCAATGCCATGATTCCCTCGTAATATGCCGGGTCCGTTTGCCGCACATCGAGGTGATCGGGCAATCCCAGTTCCAGTCCGTCGTATCCAAATTCCTTTGCTTTGATGCATACCTCTTCAAGGGATAGGTCTCCCCATTGAAGCGAGTAAAGTGTGACCAGTCGTGCCATGTTTTTAGATTTTTATCGTTCGTGTTGTTCTTTTCATGCACAGTGATCGTGGATGCGCATGTTGCGACCACCACCACTGAAGGTAATTAAAAAAATAAAGATACATTTTTTTTATATCTTGCCACGTTGTCCGGCAAATAATTGTCTGCTTGAAGTTGAAAAGATGAAAGAGTTGGAGCAATGAATCAATCCGTTCCGGACAATGAATGTTTAACAATTTAAAAAAAATCAGCAGATGGAAACGACAAGAATCACCGTTCAGTCGACTATTCAGGCCGTCATCACGTTCAGTAGTGAAAATGGAGCCACCCTGGTGACCGTCACCTTTGATGCCGAAAAAGAAAATGCCGGAGAGTGATCGCAGTCAAAAGCAAGCCTACCCTCTGTATTGATCAATTGTAGAAATGGGAATATTGCCTACGGTTCAGTTTGGCAATTTTCCATTTCCACGATGGCATATCCCTTCTGCCTGATATCTTCCTCCCATTCCGGTTTCAAAGCCTCGATGTGACAAAACTGCGATTCATTGGAAGTGAGCGGCTGTCCATCCTCTCCTTTTGACTTCAGGTACTCCCTACCATAATTGAATATCTGTTCCGGGTCATTGGTCTCCACCGGCACAATGATGTCGAAATGCATGGTAACACCATTTTTTTTGGGTACATAGGTATCCCAGACTGCTATTTTCATCTTTTCGTTGTAATGGATGCTGTGCAATATTGCTGTTACAATATGGCATAACAAATCATCGCGCCCATATGTTTGTGGATATCCGTGAATAGTGACAGTGGGGCAGCAAGTAAGCAAATGACTGATGAACCATTCCCTTCTTGCTGACTCCCTCGATCATTTTCTTAAAATCTTCTCCATTGCCTTTCCCTTGGCCAGTTCGTCGATCAGCTTGTCGAGATAACGCGTTTTTTGTACAATTTCATCCTCTATCTCCTCCACCCGGTAACCACAGATCACGCCGGTGATCTTGGATGCATTGCTATTGAACTGCGGTGCTTGCCTGAAGAAGGTTTCAAAGTTCATGTCGCCGACCAGTATGTCCTGCAGCTCCTTTTTGCTGTAACCGGTGAGCCAGCAGATGATTTCGTCCACTTCATCCTTGCTGCGGCCTTTCTTTTCAGCCTTCTCCACGTAATAGGGATAGACGGCCGGAAAAGATAATTTGTATATTTTCTCCTGATTCTTCATACTATTTTTCCTTTAGACTTGTAGATATGATGCGTTTAAACTCTCATTTACCGAAAAAAATCCTGATCGCGTCTTCCACGGATTCCACAAATATCACCTGTTTGCGTTGGTTGCTTTCACGAATAAAATCTTTGATGCTGTTACTCACATGCCGGGAGAAGTCGCCCACAATTGCCAGTGGCATCCTGTAGTTTGAGAACTTTTGAAGTAATTCGCCTGCAATACCGTTTTTCAGATCAAAAAAATCAGGTGTGATACACCTCTCATGGATGATCATTTTGTCAAATCCCTGATAGTATATATTGCCCAACAGATCCAATCCTTCCTCAGGCGAGTGAATCAGAATTGATCCAGATGTGATCTCCGCGATTCTGGTATCGTTTACAGCGTGCGTCAGAATTTCCATTGTACCTTTTTTTGCGTCAGTATCCATTCATCTGTTAACAGCATCTGAAGCTGCATGGTTTAACATTGTCCCGCAAAGATAACACAAAACCTTTGTGCCTTTTGGGATGAGTGAACTTTGGGCAGCTTTCACACCTTCAACATACCCCTGAATCCCCGTGCGGCATAGTAGGACTCGGCCCCATTGTGATAGACGAAGGTGCGTCCATAGCGGGAGTCACCGAAAAGTGCTCCACCACGTTCACGTATTTCCCGTGGCGCGACAATCCAGCTGGATGTTTTCTGGTCGAACACCCCCAGAGTCTGCAGGTAGGTATATTGTGCTTCGTCAAGCATGTCGATGCCCATCTTCTTGGCCATGCCCAAGGCACTGCCATTGGGCTTGTTCTGCTTGCGCGATTGCAAGGCAGCTTCATCATAACAGAGGCTGCGGCGACCTGTGGGACTTTCGGGCGAGCAGTCACAGAA
>JAAZLV010000145.1 GCA_012799155.1 Bacteroidales bacterium
ACCCGTATGGCCGGCATCGAACAACAGGTGCGCGGACTGATCTTTGCCGAACAAAATATCTCACTACGCATCTCACATCTGATCACACAGTACTACCACGAGGCTATGGAGAAATCGAAGAAGGGAGCCGACAAAAGTGAAGCACTCACCCGTCGTATTTTTTCCTTCGCCCTCACTGTAGGTATCCTTTCATTGTTGCTGATACTCTTCATCGTATTGTTGATTGTGAACGACCTGAACAAGGGACAGAAAGCGCGTAGCGACCTGATAAGAGAGAAGCAGCGCAACGAGCAGTTGATCGAGAGTCGCCACAAGCTGCTTCTCACTGTGTCTCACGACATCAAGACTCCCCTCAGCTCAATGATGGGCTACATGGAGATGTGGGAAAGCGATGAGATGAAAGATGAGCGACGACGGGAGCTGAACTCTGCCAGAAGCTCTGCAAGACATATCCTCAACATGCTTTCCAACCTGCTGGAATTCTCACGCATGGAGCGGAACAGGGGAGTACTGCGCAAAAACCGTTTTGACATGCATGTACTGATGGAGGATATCCTAGACATGTTCTACCCTCTGGCAGAGGAGAAAGGGTTGCAGCTGCGCTATCAGAATCACCTCCCCCACCCCTTTGTCACCGAGAGCGACCAGACTCTCCTGAAACAGATACTGGTGAATGTGATCTCAAACAGCGTGAAGTACACCCCTGAAGGAATTGTGACCATCGATCTTCGTCACGAAAAGCAATTGGTGGTCACGATCACCGACACTGGCATTGGTATCGGAGAGGCAGAACTAAAAGAAATTTTCAAGCCCTTCTCACGTGTGGGAAATCCCTCCAAGTCGGAGGGAAGCGGTTTCGGCCTCTATGTCACGCGGGGTCTGGTTGAGGCACTGAAAGGGGAGATCACGCTCTCCTCCGAAAAAGGTAAGGGCACCTGTGTGGTGATCCGGCTTCCGCTCGAACTCTTTGAGGAAAACAGCACCACAAACAATTCTCATGTCTATACTTCAGGGGGTATAACTGCGGAAAAGATTCTTATTTTTGAGGATGATCCCTCGCTGGGGAACATGCTCAGGGAGTACCTCTCACGTCAGGGATGCAGGGTGAAGCTGTGCAGCGATCCGCGCGATGTGAATGGTTTCGTGAGGGTGGTCTCTTCGTTCGATCTTGTTATTACCGACCTTCAAATGAGGGAGGTAAGCGGAACCGAAATCCTCCGGTTCATTCAGGATAAAGACCCTCTGATTCCGGTGTGGTTGATGACTGCCCACGACGACTACACCCCCGAGCGAGCCATGGCCGAAGGTTTTGCCGGATTGCTTGCCAAACCTGTCCGGCTGGAGAAACTGCTTACACTCATTTCGGGGAACTACAAGGGGGAGCGAAAAGACATTACTGGTTCGGAAGATCCCTTTCCGGGACTTACGGCACTCTTCGGCAACGACAGGGAGGCAATAAGGGAGATTTTGGGGGAGTTTGTGGAATCAGCCGATAAGGATATGTCAACACTGTCGGATATGATTGACAGCCATCGCTACCGTGAAGCTCAGCAAATCTGCCATCGTATACATCCCTTTTATAGCCAACTTGGTGCAGAGACACTGACAACAGAGATGCGCAGGATGGACCGTTTGCGGGAGGAAGAAGAGGATGCCTGGCCGGAATGGGAGGATGCGTTGCGGGTGACGGTGAAACAGGTAAGAGAGTTTATCGCTGCCATCAGGCGCAATCATTTATAAATCGATACCATACTGGTGCATCTTATTGTAGAGTGTCTTGCGATCCACTTTCAACAGATTGGCAGCCTTGGTCTTGTTCCCACCCGATAGCTCCAGGGCACGCAGAATTTTATCTTTTTCATTTCCTGGATCACGAGCAAGCGAAATCTCACGTTGTTGTGGTCCTGTCGATTCATCACTTGCAATCTGCCCTGTTTCGGACAGGTAGGGCAGCGTTGCCGGGGTAATCTCTCTGTCACGACAGAATAGCACGGCACGCCGCATCACATTACGTAGCTCCCGTAGGTTTCCAGGCCAGCCATAGTGTGTCAGTTGCGACAATGCCTCCGGAGTGATATGCTCAGCATTTTTCTCCAACTCACGGTTGGCCTCTTTCATGAAATGTATGGCATAGAGTGCGATATCCTCTTTCCGTTCCCTCAAAGGCGGTACCGTGATGGTGAACTCGTTGATACGGTGGTAGAGATCCTCGCGGAAGCGCCCTTCGGTGATGGCCTTCAGCAAGTCTTCGTTGGTAGCTGTCACGATACGCACATCCACATCCAGGTCGGCCGCCGATCCTACGGGACGGATCTTTTTCTCCTGCAGTGTGCGTAGCAGCTGCATCTGTACCCCGTATGGAAGGTTGCCCACCTCATCGAGGAAAAGAGTACCACCATCGGCAGCGGCAAAAAATCCACTCTTGTTCTCCAGCGCGGTGGTGAATGATCCTTTCTTATGACCGAACAGTTCGCTGGGTGCCAACTCCGCGGAAAGCCCCCCGCAATCGACCGCCACGAAGGGTCCCTCTGAACGGTTGCTGCGCTGGTGGATGAGTCTAGCCACATGCTCCTTTCCAGTACCGCTCTCACCGGTAATCATTACTGCCATCTGAGTTGGCGCCACCAGTGCTACATGCTCATACATCTCAACCACCGGTGCACTTTGTCCAATCACAATCGCCTCCAGTTCAGCAGGGCTTACCTGCTTCTGTGATCGGTGCATCTTCTCTGACACGACTTCTTCTCTACTGGTGTTGCAAGCGGAGTCGATCTTCTGCGACAGGATTGAGGGGTTGACCGGTTTCTCAAGGTAATCGAACGCTCCCATCTTGATGGCTGAAACGGCTGTCTGCACATCTCCGTAACTGGTCATGATGATCACCGGCTCCCTCCTCCCTTTCTCGTTGAGCCATGAGAGGAGCATGATGCCGTCACCGTCGGGCAAACGCAGATCCGACAGCACTACCTGAAAAGTCTGCCTGGAGAGCACCTCCTGAGCAGCCTCCATCCCGGTAGCAAGAGTCACACCAAAGCCGTTTCTTTCAAACCACTTGTGCAGCATCGCCCCGAAGGAACGGTCATCTTCCACAATCAGTATTCTTCTGTTCACATCCTGTTTATTAATGAGAGAATGTAAAGATAGTTTATTTATCCCGATTGCTACAAACTGAATGATGTCATTTTATTTCCTCCTTTGATGCATCATTCCCAATATACATGTAAGATGGGGAACAGAGAGGGATTTATACACTCGTTAGAAAGTTGTATCTTTGACGGAAAATTTAGTTTCATGTACGATCAGAAGAATGAGCTCACCCTGCGGCAGAGAAGGGTGCAGCAATCTATTGCCGCCATGCAGGCCGATGCCTGCATCATCACATCACCGGTCAACCAGTACTGGCTATCTGGCTTTGTTTTCGACGGTTACCTGCTCCTCTACCCTGAGGGTGAGGCTCTACTGTTCATTCGGCGCCCTGCCGGTATCACAGACGGACGTGCGATAAGCATACGTAAGCCGGAACAGATTCCCTCACTATTGCGCGAGGCAGGATATGCTCTGCCACGGCGGCTGTTGCTGGAAGCAGATCAGCTTACCTTCAACAGCGTCACCCGCCTGCAGGCAGCTATGGAAATGCCGGAGACTCTGAACATCTCGGGTGAGTTGCGCCGGCTACGCTCGGTGAAATCAGACTGGGAACTGAATCAGATACGGGAAAGTTCCCAGTTGCACCGGCAGGTTTATGAACTGATTCCCTCTCTCTACCGACGTGGCATGAGCGACCTGGAGCTGCAGATCGAAATTGAACGGGAGATGCGTCTCCATGGCTCGGTAGGGATCTTCCGTTCATTCGGTGAGAACATGGACATCTTCATGGGCAGCATGCTGGCAGGCGACAATGCCCAGGCCGCATCTCCCTTCGACTATGCACTGGGGGGCGGTGGCATCTCACCACTGCTGCCGCTGGGGGCAAACGGCACGAAGCTACTGCCGGGGATGACCCTGATGGTGGATATGGCGGGGAACTACCGCCCATGGATGGACGACATGAGCCGCACTTTCGCGATTGGAGAGGTTCCCGACCTGGCCTTTGAGGCACATCAACTCTCCATCGACATCATTCGTACCTTAGAACAGACTGCCAAAGCCGGCACCCCTTGTGCCGACCTCTACCTCCTGGCAGAGGAGATGGTACAGGAGAAAGGAATGCAATCTTATTTCATGGGCACAACCCAGCAGGCAAAATTCATCGGTCATGGCGTGGGACTCGAGATCAACGAGCCTCCTGTGCTGACATCGCGCTCGAAAGAGATCCTGTTAACTGGCATGGCCATTGCGGTGGAACCCAAGTTCGTACTCCCCGGTATCGGCCCGGTGGGCATAGAGAACACCTATATCATCCATGAGAACCGGATGGAAAACATAACGCTTTGCGAGGAAGAGATAATTGTACTTTAGCATATGATTCGTTCAGAACTCATTCGTATCTCGTTCTAATCTCGCTCTAATCTCGTTCTAATCTCGTTCTAATCTCGCTCTAATATCTCTGAAGCAGATTAGAGTGAGATAAGGCCAAAATGAGACCCATAAGCATACCTTGTCACCAGATACCCAGTGCATGGTAAATACCCGCACATAAACAATTGTCCCATCCCCAAACAAAAAAGCCCCCCGGATTTCTCCAGGGGGCTTTTGTAAAGAACGGCGGCTACCTACTCTCCCACTTGTGTGCAGTACCATCGGCGCTATTGGGCTTAACTTCTCTGTTCGGAATGGGAAGAGGT
>JAAZLV010000146.1 GCA_012799155.1 Bacteroidales bacterium
CATTTCACCCTGCAGAGTGCCAGCCAGCAGGTAATCCGGCTCCAGATGTGAGGAGGATAATACCCCCAGAAGCGGTTTCCAAAAAAGGGAGTCATAATCATCACCGTTACAGCGGTAAGAAAGGTGATCAACAAAAAAAACGGCATGAAAATGATCCATTGATAAAGAAATCGAGCAATTATTTTCACAGCTTATGCATTCTACGGATGAACAATTCACAAAAATAAACAAATTAACAGATGTCACACGGCTCCATGACTCTTTTTTGACCTAAAACTCCATTTTTAAACGATGGTTCCGTTTTTTATATCAATTTATTTCCTGGTTTGTCGATTTTTGTGTTTATTTGCGTTACGAAATCAAAATCATAATTATTATACACATGAAAGAATTTGCGAAGTACTTCGGAGTAATTGTAATGCTCATTGGCGTTGCACTATTGGTGATACCCTTCCTTACGGGCGCTACAAATAATACCAGTCTGATCATCGGGTTGTTATTGGTGGTGGAGGGTATGCTGGGCCATATCTTCATCAACAACATGAAAAAAGGAAGCAAGCTTAGCAACATCATTTGGGCCATCATTCTTTTGTTCATTCCTTATCTTCTCTTTTTCTTCTTCAAGAAGAAGGCATATAGCGAAGAGGAGATGGCAGTTTATAATTAAGTAAGCCGCCTGAATACAGAATCAAAAAACAAACCCTGAGACAATGTCTCAGGGTTTGTTTTTTGAGAAACATTTCAATGCTCTATTCGCATCACGTAAAGCTGAAAATTCTCATAACGTTTCACCACTACCTCTTCTCCCTTCTCAATAAAACCTTTCAGCGAAACAGCATCATAATATGTTCCCTCCAGGAATATCTTCCCCGAAGGACGGAGTACCGTGGCAGCCACGCCACTCTTTCCCGTCAGCAGGCGGGGTTCCATCGGCACCGAGACAAAGCCCTCCTCATCGGCATTGAGGGCAGCATTTCTTAATATACCCGGTTTGCCGATCCTTCCGGTAAGATAGATGATCAGCACCATCCCCATACCCATGCCTCCCAGCACGATCATCACCGCGCGAAAGAGTCCGGCAGCATCTACCCCCTCCAGGCTGAAACGTATGTTCCCTACGAGTGCAAGCACCAGTGAGGAGAAGATGAAAACGATGCCGGCTATACCGGGAACACCGAACCCGGGAAAGACAAACAACTCAAATACGATAAAAATCAGTCCCAGCACAAAAAGAAGTACCTCCCAGTTCTGTGCATATCCGGTGAGATAAAGCGGAGTGAAGTAGAGTAAGGCTGCCGTGATGGCCAATGCTGTGGGAAAACCCATGCCTGGTGTTTGCAGTTCGAAGTAGATACCACCGATGATCAGCATGATCAGCAGTGCCTGTACCACACCACTGGTAAGAAAACCCTTTACCCTGTCATAAAAGGTGGGGTTATAGGTCTCCAGTCGATATTCAGTCATACCCAGTCGGGTCACTATCAATTCATGGAGGCTCTCGGAGATACCCTCGCAGTAACCCAGCTCCATGGCCTGAGTGGCTGTAAGCGTCAATATCTGCGTCGAATCGGCATATCCTGTTACTACAATCCGTTCATCCACCATTGCCTCTGCAACCGACGGATCCCGTCGCCACCGCATCAACGTATCCCCATCAACGATGGTTGTTATTTTACCGTGGCTCTCGGCCGTGGCACGCATGATGCCACGCATGTAAGACTGGTACTTGTCAGGAGCCGCAGCACCTGTTGCCCCTTCCACCACTGTTGCCGCTCCAATGGAGGCACTGTTTCGCATGAAGATGCTATCACAGGCAATGGCAATCAGCGCACCCGCCGATGCTGCATTGTTGTCGATGAAAACATATACCGGCAGGGAACTGTTGAGGATGGCAGTGCGCATGGAATCAGCCTCGAGCACCCCTCCCCCATAAGTGTTCATGTGCAGCAATATAGCATGAGCCTCTTTTTGTCTGGCTTCATGCATTCCGTTTTGCAAGTGAATCCAACTGTTACTGCCAATGTTCTCACGGATATTGATCCGGTAGATCAGTGGTGTTTCATTCTGCGCTGTGATATTGCTGAAGAGAAGTGAAAAAAGAAGGAGTAACGCTCCCTGTAAATTTTTCATTTTTTAATAGTTATAGTGGAACAAAGATAATAGATTTACGTTTCAGCCGATCACTTTCATCAAAAATGTGTATATTTGTCGTTCAATTTAACAGTATGAGCACAATTTTACTAAGCATAGGATCCAACACTTTCGCTAGGACCAACATTGACAAAGCCCGGAGGATGTTGACGCGCCTCTTTCCAGGCATCATCTTCAGCGAATCAGTCTTGTCGGAACCAGACGATGAGCGTTACTCCTTTCTTTTTCGGAATGTGCTGGCAATGGCTGAGACAGATTACTCACCCGTGGAAGTGATTGACAAGATCAAACAGACTGAACGTGCCGTTGGTCGTTCACCGCGCGACAAGTACATTGGGAAGGTGATCATCGACATTGATCTGATCCGATACAACGATGAGATTCTGCGTCCCGAAGATTTTCAACGGGAGTATCTGCAACAACTCCTCACTACCTTCACTCCACCGGTCGATTAATTTAATCGGGTGACCGATTTCACCCCCTTCACCGCCTTCAGTTTCCTGATAAGTTGCTCCAACATTGAGGTGTTGGCAAGCATCACCGATATGTTCCCCTGAAAAAGGCCGTCGTTGGAATCGATGGAGATGGCACGCAACTGTACCCCATCCTCTTTTGATATGATCGACATCAGGTTGGCTACAATGTTGATCTGGTCATTGCCGATCACCCTCAACACGATGGTGTAGTTGGAGCTACCGGTACTGCCCGACCAACGTGCCTTGATGACACGATAGCCGAAACGTGAGAACAGGTCCTGTGCGTTGGGACAGTTAATCCTGTGAATTTTGATGCCCTGTGAAGAGACGAAGCCAAAGATCTCATCCCCAAAAATAGGATTGCAACACTTTGCCAACTTGTAATCGACGCCGGTCAGGTCTTGGTCGATCACCAGCTCATCACTGCTGTGGCTCTCACGAGAATCGGTTTTGAGGGTGAACTGGCCAGCACTTACCTGTTGAATAGCATCACGGCTCTCGCTTTCCCTGCTCTCCAGTTCCAGATAACGATCTATCACCCAGTTTACATCCAGCTTCTCTGCAGCGATATCCGCATAGAAATCAGTAACAGTCTTGTATTTCAGCTTCTTGATCAACTGCATCAGGTGGGAGTCGTCAACCTCGATCTTACGGTTTTTCATCCGTCGCGAAAGCGTCTCCTTGGCAATATCTACCTGCTTGCCCGCTTCCTCTTTGAGCAGTTGGCGAATCTTGGTGCGGGCACGAGAGGTAATCACAAAACTGAGCCAATCCTGCTTAGGCGTCTGATGTGACGAAGTGTTAATCTCCACCTGGTCGCCACTCTTCAGCAGGTGCTTGATCGGTACGTTCTTGCCGTTCACCCTGCCTGAAATGCAGGTAGCACCCAGCTTCGAATGGATGGCAAATGCAAAGTCCAGCACGGTAGCTCCTTTGGGAAGCTTGAAGAGGTCACCCTTGGGTGTGAAGACAAAAATCTCCTCCTCATAAAGGTCTAGCTTGAAATCGGTCAGTTTCTGGCTCAGGTTGGACTCCTTATCTTCGAGCGATTCACGCAACGTGGTGAGCCAACTGTCCAGCGTCGATTCCTCCTTCACCCCTTTGTATTTCCAGTGGGCTGCCAGTCCCCGCTCAGCAATCTCATCCATGCGGCGGCTTCTGATCTGTACCTCCACCCATCTTGAATTGGGCCCCATCACAGTGATGTGCAGCGATTCATATCCGTTACTCTTAGGGATGGAGAGCCAGTCCTTCAAACGTCGGGGATTGGGCTGATACATGTCGGTGATCACCGAATATACCTGCCAGCACTGCGCTTTCTCCTGATCGGCCGGTGCATCCAGGATCACGCGTATGGCAAAGAGATCGTATATATTCTCAAAATCAATCTTCTGCTTTTTAAGCTTGTTGAGAATGGAATGAATCGATTTGGTACGCCCTTTGATGTCGAAGGTAAGTCCTGTTTTCGCCAGCCGCTCCTCTACCGGTTCAATAAATTCACGAATATACTTCTCTCTTGAGCGCTTGGTCTCATTCAGTTTTTGTGCCACATAATCGTATGACTCCCGGTCGGTATATTTGAGGGAAAGATCCTCCAGCTCCGATTTGATGCTATAAAGACCCAAACGATGTGCCAGGGGAGCATACAGAAAGGAGGTCTCCACTGCAAGGTCAAGCCTACGCGAACTCTCGCCACCCTTGGCATCACGCATCAGCTGCAGCTGCCTTGCAATCATCACGAAGACCACACGGATATCCTCAGCCATCGAAAGCAGCAGTTTCATGTAATTCTCCGACTCCACTGCCATGCGTTTGTCACTGAAACGGCTGATCTTCTTCAATCCCCGCAGAATCACTTCCACCTCTTCACCAAAGTGCCGCCCGATATCCTCCAGTTGATACTGTTCAGTAACCGCTGCACGATAGAGCAATACGGCACATACCGTAGGTTGTCTGAGACCTATCTCATTGATGGTTATCAGCGCTGTTCGCATCTCCAGGATCAGGGAGTTAAAAGCATCCTCTTCGCCCGAAGCAGCAGACTGCAGGGAGCTCCTGACCATCTCCTTGAGCCGTAACAGCTTCTCTTGCTCCATTGACTGGCGCAAAAAAGAATATAACCTTCGATAGAGTTGCAGGAACTCGCGGCGTTCGATGGTCTGCTTGTCGTTCATCCTTTTATGGTTGTTTGTAATGCTCATACAAATGTACAATTTTCCGCTAAAATATGTAATCCTCTCATCAGAAAAGTAAAGCGTGAGCTTCCACTACTCTTGTGCAAGCGAACCAGAATATCTATATTTGTATTTCATTCATTGCGAAAGATTACCATGCGAAAGATCATCACCATGCTCTTAACCATCCTCCCCATGCTGGCATATGCACAGCAAAGCGAAACCATCCAGCTGAACGAAGGCTGGCAGTTCTCACAGATGAACAGCGACCAATGGTACGATGCTGATGTCCCGGGCTCGGTACAGCGCGACCTGGTGCGGCATGGTGTGTTGCCCGATCCCTTCTACGGCACCAACGAGGAGCAGTTGCAATGGGTAGAAGATGTAAACTGGGACTTCAAAAAAACATTCAACGTCTCCGCTGCACAGCTGCAACATGACGAAGCATTGCTCCAGTTTGAAGGCCTGGACACCCATGCCGAAGTGTTCCTGAATGGTTCACGCATCCTTCGTACACAGAACATGTTCATCGGATACGAGGTCAGGGTGAAAGAGTTGCTTGTAGAGGGCGAGAACAATCTCTATATCCGTTTCCACTCACCCATAGAGGCCATGATGCCGGCACGTGATTCTTTCGGATACGACTATCCTGCCGTCAACGACCATCGGGAGGAGAAGCTGAGCATCTACAGTCGAAAAGCACCCTACCACTTTGGCTGGGACTGGGGTATCCGCATCGTGCAGATGGGTATCTGGAAACCTGTTTCACTTCTCCTCTACAACGACGCAAGAATAGAGGATTACTATGTAAAACAGCAACTGGTGACGGAGGAGAAGGCAGAGATCGAACATCAGCTCACCATTCACGCCCTCACGAAAGGTGACGCCACACTCTCTTATGGTTATGCCCTCAACGGGAAGGTGCTGAAATCAGAGCAGAAAGAGATGTATCTGGCCGCAGGGGTGAATAACCTCTCCTTCCCTGCCACCATCACCGATCCACAACGCTGGATGCCGGTGAACTGGGGCGAGCAGCATCTCTACGACTTCTTCGTGACAGTAACGCGTGGCGACCACCTGATTGCGGAGAAGCACCTCCGCACGGGGCTGCGCACAGTGCGCCTGGTACAGGAACCCGATGAGCATGGTCGTTCCTTCTACTTCGAGGTGAACGGCATACCCCTTTTCGCCAAGGGTGCCAATTACATCCCCGGCGAGATCTTCACCACGCAGCAGGATGAAGCCTACTACGAGAATATCTTCGACCAGATCACCGATGCCAACATGAACTTTGTACGCGTATGGGGTGGAGGCATCTATGAGAATGAAGAATTTTACCGACAGGCTGACGAGAGGGGTATCCTGATATGGCAGGACTTCATCTTCGCGTGTGCACCCTACCCCTCCGACGACCTCTTCCTTACCAACGTAAGGGAGGAGGCGATCTATAACATCAAACGGCTCCGCAATCATCCCTCCCTCGCCTTCTGGTGCGGCAACAATGAGATAGATGAGGCACTCACCTACTGGGGTTGGGATAAGCAGTACCCAAAAGAGGTGATGCAAGCCTGGCAGGAGGGATACGACAAGACCTTCCGACAATTACTCCCCTTGCTGGTTGAAGAACATGATGGTACACGCAGCTACATTCACGGATCACCCTATGATGCCAACTGGGGAAACACGGAGAAGTTCGCTTCGAGCGACGTGCACGACTGGGGCCTCTGGTATGGTCATCTCCCCTTTGAAGCGATGGCAGAGCGGCTACCCCGCTTTGCCAGTGAGTTCGGCTTCCAGTCGTTTCCCGAGATGAAAACCATCCGATCCTTCGCACCCGAGGAACAATGGGCATTGGAGAGTGAGGTGATGCAGGTGCACCAGAAGGCGACTACCGGCAACTCACTTATCAAGAAATACATGGAGATGTACTTCCCGGAACCGAAGAGTTTTGAGGATTTCGTGTACATGGGACTGGTGATGCAGGGCAACGGCATGGAAGAATCGGTGGAGGCGATGCGTCGTGGCAGGCCCTACTGCATGGGAGCACTCTACTGGCAGATCAACGATGACTGGCCGGTGGTATCCTGGTCCAGTATCGACTACTATGGCAACTGGAAGGCACAGCATTACAGGATGCGCAACGTGTTGGCACCACTGGCACTGGGAGTGGATGAAAAAGAGGGCATGCTGCACTACTACACCTTGTCGGATTATCTCTCCGATAGGAATGACCTGACACTCACAGTACAGGTGATCGACTTCACGAAAGGCATCCAAAAGGAGTTCCGGGAAAAGGTAAGTGCGACGGCAAACGCCAGCACCATTGTCAAAAGTTACAAGCTGTCCGATCTGTTGAATGAGGATGAGAAGGCACACACCATGCTTCATGCCTTCCTCACGGACAGTAATGGTGAAGTGATCTCGCGCAAGGAACATTTCTTCTACTGGCCCAACCGGCTGAAGCTGCCGCTGACAACAATTGAAAGCAGCGTGGAATACGCCGATGGCGAGTACCGGGTAACGCTCTTCAGTGAGAAGCTGGCCAAAGATCTCTTCTTGGAGATACCTGTTCAGGGAGCCCGTTTCAGTGACAACTTCATCAACCTGTTGCCGGGACAACAACGCACCATCGTCATCCGTTCCCCGCAGTTGAAAGCCGCAGATAGAACAGCTGTAACTGTAAAGCATATGCGGGAGACATACTGACATGAACATCAACAACACTGACAATCTGCAACATAAACCTGAGAAACAGAGGTTATCCATCTTGCTGATGGTTGCCACCACCTCTTTTCTGGGCACCTTTCTCATCTCGGCTGTCAACATTGCCCTTCCAACAATAGGCAAAGAATTTAACTTCTCAGCCGTGGGCCTGAGCTGGATCATCTCCTCTTTTATATTGGCAATGGCTCTCTTCATGATTCCCGTTGGGGCCTGGGGCGACCGTCATGGCAGCAGCCGTTTCTTCAAGCTGGGTGTGTTGCTATTCTCCCTCTCCTCACTCTTCTGCTGGATGGCACCCGGGGGTGAGTGGCTCATTGCCGCCCGTTTTCTGCAGGGGGTGGGTGCTGCCTTCACCAGCACTACAGGGCAAGTATTGCTGGTCTCTTCCTATCCCTCACACAAAAGGGGACAGGTCCTTGGCATCTCCGTCTCGGCTGTTTATGCAGGTCTGGCGCTGGGTCCCCTGCTGGGGGGAATCATCACCCTCTATGCGGGATGGCGCCTGCTCTTCCTGATTGTCGCCCTCCTCGGCTTTGCCACGTTGCTGCTGACCTTTCTCAAGCTGAAGGTGCCTGCAAGAAAACAAGACACTTCCACCTCTAATGATGGCAAAGGCACGTTCCTCTTCATGGCGGGACTCACGGCCCTTGTTTACGGTTCCACGCTGATTCCCGACCTCGCAGGATGGCTGCTCATGGCGGGCGCACTGATACTGCTACTAATCTTCTGGCGACACGAAAAGAGAACACAACATCCGCTGTTCGAGGTGCGTCTCTTCACCCACAACCGCCTCTTCACCTTCTCCAGCCTCTCGGCACTGATTAACTATACCGCCACCTTCGCCATCGTCTTCTTCCTCAGCCTCTACCTGCAAAAGATTCAGGGGCTCTCCCCCCGTGATGCGGGTGCGGTAATCATTGCCCAGCCGCTGATGATGACCCTCTTCTCCCCGGTGGTGGGGCGTCTCTCCGACAGGATTGAACCTCGCTACTTCGCCACGACAGGCATGGCAATATGCTCCTCGGGACTGGCAATGCTGGGCATGTTGGGTAGCCGCACACCCATCTGGGTGATCATCACCATTCTCGTCTGGGTGGGTCTCGGCTTTGCCCTCTTCTCCTCTCCCAACATGAATACCATCATGGGATCGGTAGAACGGAGCAGCTATGGGCAAGCCTCAGGACTGGCAGCCTCCATGAGGGTCTTCGGACAGATCATCAGCATGAGTGTGGTCACCCTCCTGTTCACAATATTTTTCGGGAACTTAACCGTAGAGGCGGTGGAGGAGGAGATGTTTCTGAAGGCAATGCGACTGGGATTCCTCATCTTCGCCCTGATTGGCATCCCTGGAATCTATCTCTCTTACAATAGGGGAAACATGAAAAAACAATAAAAACATCGCCCCTGTCGTTTTCTGATCATAGATTAAGGTATACTCCCAAACAGGGGGATCACAACAAATTATTCCTGCATAAATGTATAACACAATTTTGTGGTATATTTGTCTGGCAGAGAAATATTTTACCCATTGTTCTAATGATCTTACACCATGCATTTCAAGAACATCACAACACACACCTTCCTTACATTGGGTTTCATGCTGGTTTCGATGAATGGAACCTCTCAAGACAGGGATAGTCTTGAGAACCAGTTGAGCAACAGGAATCTTCCCGTAGTTACTTATCTGAACATTTGCGATGAGTTGAGCTGGAGCTACCTCAACGATGATTTCGGGAAAGCGAAACGGTTCGCATTACAGGGAATTGAAAGGGCACGATCGGAGAATATACCCACCATGGAAGCCACTCTCTATCGCAACCTGGGGGTGGCTTATTACATGAACAGCCAGATGGATTCGGCACAACTATGGCTGGATCGTTCTCTCGATTTGGCGATCACATTAAAGGACGAGAAGCTGGAAGCAGCCGTGTATGGTGCCATAGGGAATCTGCACAACGTGACGGGAGCATATCAGGAAGCGCTTTCCTATTACCTGAAAGCACTTTCGATGTTTGAATCGCAAGGCAACAATGAACGCATCAGATCGCTCCTGGGAAACATTGGCACACTCTATCACAGCCTGTTGAACATGAACCAGGCTGAAAAGTATTACCTGGAGCTTGAAAAGGAGAGCAAATCGGCAGGCGACACCTACAACCTGGGCCGTGCCTATGATGGTCTGAGCCGGATAGCCCTCAGGGAGAAAGATTTTGACAAATCGCTCGGATATTCCATCTCAGCGGCGGAAATATTCCACAACAGCAACCAGCAGTTGGAAGAGGCTATCGCCCTGCAGGGAATAGCCATGGTGTATTACAGCCATTACCGGGATTACCCTACAGCCAAAGAATATGCCCTGCGGGCATTGAAACTGACGCAAGAGAGCGGCTACCCGGCACATATCGCCGGCTCGTTGAACATCCTCTCAAACATCCACTTCAACGAAAAGGATTACCAAAACTGCCGTCAATCAGCCCGAGAAGCAATCCGCATCGATACAACAGATGCCAACGTCACCTCCAATCTCTATGCCAACATGGTCCGGTCGGGCATTTTCCTGGACAACAACGAGGAGGCACTGCACTATTTTGACAAGTATAGGGCTCTGATCGATAAACGCTCCACCCAAGAATTCGAATTGTCAATGGCGGAGCTCGAGAAAAAATATGAGACGGAAAAAAAGGAGATGCGTATTTCATCTTTGGAAAGAGAACGAAAGCTCTATGGAATTATCCTCTTTTCGGCTCTTTTTATTTTAGTGCTGCTCCTGTTAATGGTCTGGTTTCGCCAGAAATCCATCCGCAGTGAAAAGAGATTAGCCGAACAAAAAATCCTCCATCTGGAGCAGGAGAAACAAATCGTCGCCACACAAGCCGTGCTGGATGGTGAAACGGCTGAACGCACCAGGCTGGCACGTGACCTGCACGATGGGCTTGGCGGGATGCTCTCGGCTGTGAAACTGAATCTGTTCGACATGCGGCAGGATGTGATCATTGAAACGGAAGATGTGGAGCGTTTCAACAGGGTGATGGAGATGCTCGATAACTCCATTAGAGAGCTACGTCGCGTGGCTCACAACATGATGCCCGAATCTCTGTCGCGTTACGGGTTGAAAGTCGCACTGGAAGACTTTTGCCACAGTCTCCCCAAGGTCACGTTTCATTATTTCGGGGAGGAGCAGAGAATCAATCACAAAACAGAGAACACGTTGTATCGTGCGATATTTGAACTGATCAACAATGCCATCAGGCACGCAGAGGCAGAACATATCAACGTACAGCTTATTCAGCAGGCCGACAGAGTCTCAGCAACGGTTCAGGACAATGGGAAAGGGTTTGATCTGCAAAAAGACACCAAAGGTACAGGACTTCAAAACGTAAAAAACCGCATCGGTTCGTCCGGCGGTACAGTGGAGATTCATTCCGTAATCGGGCAGGGTACCGAAATCACGCTGGAACTAGCACTCAAGCATGAAAAAGCCTGACAAAATCAACATCCTGATCGTGGATGATCACCGCATCCTGGTAGAAGGTCTGAAAAAACTCTTCGACAACTCGGAGATCATTCAGGTAGCCGGTACTGCTTATACCGGCATGGAATGCCGGTCCATTTTATCAAAGAAGATACCGGATGTCATTTTACTTGATATCAGTTTGCCCGATGTGAGCGGCATCGATCTTTGCAAGGAGATCAAGACGCAATACCCGGAGATCAGGATTGTGGTTTTATCCAGTTTCAATGAGTATGCCATTGTCCGCCAGATGTTCGAGAACGGAGCCTCAGGCTACGTTGTGAAAAACGCAATGCCCGAAGAGATCATCATGAGTGTGGAGAAAGTGATGGAGAATGAAACCTTTCTCTGTGAAGAGATCGACCTGCTGATGCGCAAACGCACCCACAACCCCGTGTGGCTTACCCCACGGGAGAAGGAATTGCTTCGCCATATCGTGGATGGATACACCAACCCGGAGATCGCGGAAAAAATGTATCTGGGTGTAGAGACCATCAACAGCTACCGCAAAAACCTTCTCATCAAGATGGGTGCCAGAAATACCGCCCTGCTAGTACGAATGGCTCTGGAGCAGAAACTGATATAACATCCTCGCAAGTATCTCCCTGACAATCCTATTATAATCCTAAACCGGGAAAGACGTCTGTATTTTGCCTATTCTTGGCTGGATATACGTCTCTATCCCCTCATGATCCCCTCATAAAAGTATGAGGGGATCATGAGGGGATACCAGCCAAAGTCCTGACTAAATATTACCCTTTACTACATTTCGGTGAAAAGAACATCACCCGGTATTTCAAACTTTTCCTGCGGCGGAGCCACCTCCTCTATCGAAGTAACCCGGGAGGTAGTGCTGATACCCATTGCCTCTCCCTCCATCTGCATCATGACATTGCCCCACATCACATAATCCATATGGGTACCCTTGTCGCTCTTCATTCGCATCTTGCGACACTTGTACCCAAGGAGCTCCATCTCACCCAGATCTTCCATGTTCATCTTTCCCAATAACTCATCCGTCAATGTTTCCACATCAACTCCC